>JAJZSM010000315.1 GCA_021849765.1 Actinomycetes bacterium
CGCTTCAGTGCACTCGTCGACGACGACCGCGTCACCATCGCCTTCCTCGCCTCGGGTATCGAGGGCATCAAGGTGCGCATCACCGCGCGCGGCGTGGACGGCGCGCACACCACGTCCTTGCTCAATGATGAGGAGGCCCGGGTCCGTGCGCTGATCACGTCGACGCTCGGCGACATCGTCTTCGGGGTCGACGACGAGACGATGGAGGACGCCGTCGCGACGCGGCTCCTCGCGCGCGGGGCCACTCTCGCCGTCGCCGAGTCGGTCACTGGTGGACTCATCGCGAGCCGGCTCGTCAACGTGGCCGGTGCCTCGACGTGGTTCCGTGGCGGCGTGGTGAGCTACGCATCCGAGGTCAAGTTTGATCTGCTGGGCGTGGCGCGCGGCCCGGTTGTGAGCCCCGAGGCGGCCATCGCCATGGCCCGAGGCGTCGCCGACCTGCTCGGCGCGGACGTCGGGCTCAGCGTGACCGGGGTGGCCGGTCCCGAGGAGCAGGACGGCCAACCGGCCGGCACGGTCTTCGTCGGGCTCTCGATCGACGGTCGTGTTCAGCACGTGGCCCTGCGACTGCCCGGTGACCGACCCCGGGTGCGCGCCTACAGCGCGATCAGCGCGCTCGACGCGCTGCGCCGTGAGCTCGATCGGTTGGCCGTCACGTAGTCTCGGGGAGAACCCGGGAGGCACTGATGTCATCGTTGGAGATTCGTACCGACCCGTCCGCCATGGGCATGGACGGCACGCGACTCGAGCGCATCCGCGGCCACTTCGACCGCTACGTCGGTGACGGTCGTCTGAGTGGCTGGCTCGTGAGCGTGGCGCGGGCCGGTGAGCTCGTCTGGACGGGCTCGGGTGGCTACCGCGACCGCGAAGCCCAGCTCGCGGTCACCGACGACACCCTGTGGCGGATCTACTCGATGACCAAGCCCCTGACGACGCTCGGGGCGATGATGCTCTATGAGGAGGGGCGCTTCGACCTTAACGACGACGTCGGACGGTGGATCGATGCGCTCGCCGAACCCCAGGTCTACGTCTCGGGCACGGCGGCCGCGCCCGTGACGGTGCCCGCGACGAGCCCGGTGCGGGTCCACCACCTGCTCAGCCACACGAGCGGGCTCACCTACGGGTTCAACTACCTGCACCCGGTCGACGCCATCTATCGGGCCAAGGGGTACGACTTCGGCTGGGCCAAGGGCGCCGACCTCGCCCAAGCCGTGGACGACTGGTGCACGAGCCCCCTGCTCTTCCAGCCCGGGAGCCGATGGAACTACTCGGTCGCGACCGACGTGCTCGGCCGGCTCATCGAGATCTGGAGCGGTCAGACCCTCGACGCGTTCTTTCGCGAGCGCATCATCGAGCCCCTCGGGCTGGTGGACACGGACTGGTACTGCCCCGAGGACAAGCGTGACCGGTTGGCGATGCTCTACGTGCCCGCCGGGGGGTCCTTCGCACCCGCGGCGGACCTCGCGCGAGCGGCGACGCATCCACCCCAGCTCTATAGCGGCGGCGGCGGGCTGGTGTCGAGCGCGGCGGACTACCAGCGCTTCATGACGATGATCCTGCGCGGCGGGGAGCTCGACGGCGTGCGACTCCTCTCGAACCGCACGGTGTCGCTGATGACCGAGAACCACCTACCCGATGACGTCGACCTCGCACGGTTCGCCACGGACTCGTTCTCCGAGACGGACTACGCGGGGGTCGGCTTCGGACTCGGCTTCTCGGTGATGCTCGACCGTCGAGCGAACAAGAGCCTCGTCTCCGAGGGCACCGTCGCCTGGGGTGGTGCGGCCTCGACCGCCTTCTGGATCGATCCGCTCGAGGAGTTGACCGTCGGGTTCTACACCCAGCTGCTGCCGAGCGGGACCTACCCGATCCGCCGCGAGCTCCAGCAACTGGTGTACCAATCCTTGACCGACTGACCAACTGGGGTCATTTTGCGATTCGATTGAGTCTCGAACATCCATCACTGCGCAATGAGCGAGCGCCTTTCCTACGGCACGTCAGCAATCAGTCGCAGCGCTCGACTGGTTGGTAGGTCGGTGCTTTCGGGGTGAAGCGTAACCACCGTCGTCACCGTGAGGAAGAACCCAATTAGCGTCACCGCCACTGCTGTCCTGCTACGGACAATCGGCCATCCGCTGACCAAAGACCGACCACGAGACGTCAAGACGGAGCGACGCGCTCTGGATTTCGACGGCGCCAGAATGGGGAGAATCGCCGTGACGCCGGCGTCGGCGTGCACCGGTGATGCTGTCGTGATGGTGGGTACGGGTTGTCACGCTTCGCCCCGGCCTACGCCTCGGATTCGGGATCCTCGGGCTCCTCGTTGACGACGTCCACACCACCCTCGACACCCGGGTCGCTGATGACGTCAGGCAGCGCCTCGTCGACGTCATCGCCCTCCAAGGGTGCTTCAGGAGTCTCTTCCGGTTTGACTTTGCCACTCAACTTTTCAGGTTCGTGTTCGCTGGCCATGATCCGTACTGTAAGCGGGGTTAGGGTCGCTTTACGCGGCTGTTTCATTTCCAGCGCGCCGAATCCTTGAAGCGAACACTTGTTCGTAGTACGGTGTCGGCGTAGCCCGACCGATGTCAGAGGGGCACTCTACAGTGCTCCGACGACGTAGACGAAGGAGAACCATG
>JAJZSM010000316.1 GCA_021849765.1 Actinomycetes bacterium
AAGGTTTGTTATAACGGTGTTATAGACCCCATTGTGATGGTGCCGATGTTGTGATGGCGACGTCGCGGCGCGTGGGCGGTGGGCGTCGGCGGGACGCCGATCGCCAGCGAGGGGCTGGCTCGGGGTACGAGGACTGGAGCGGGGTGAGCGGGAATCGTTCGCCCGTGGAAAGACGCCTTTGAGGACTCGGGGATGTGGACAGGCCGTCTCGGTCTCCCTGTCGAGAAAGTAGGACGTGTCGTCGTTGTGCTCGTTTTGATGATGGGCGGGTACAGTTCGCCACAGCACCGTAAGTACGCGCCGTTGGACGGGCTGACGCGATCGGCGCCTGGCTGAGGGTAGGGGTTGGAATCGAGCCAACGGTAGAGTAGATTGCGCGTTGTAGAAGTTATATTTTTTTGACGGTCGGGTCGAAGGGTCTGTGACATCCATGAGGAAAAGTCGAAAGGCTTCCAAAGCGGAACGCAAGGTTACGGCCCACGCGGACGGCAAGGGCGCGGCGACGTTAGTCGCTGACAAGAAGGTTGTCGAGGAGGTCGACGACGTTCGAATCGATCCCCCCGCACCCGTCGCCGAGGTCGTCGCGCCGGTCGCGGTAGCGACTCCCGACCCCGCGCCGGCCACCCCCGATCCCGCACCCGTCGCCGAGGTCGTCGCGCCGGTCGCGGTAGCGACTCCCGACCCCGCGCCGGCCACCCCCGATCCCGCACCGGCCACGGCGTCGTCCCCTGTCGACCCACCGGTTGAGGAGGAAGTGGCGGGCAATGGTGGACGTCTCGGAGATCAGCTCATCGGTAGCGGTCTCATCACGGTGGCTCAACTGAACAAGGCTCTGGTGAAGCAGCGCGAGTCCGGGGGCCGGCTCGGTGAGGTACTGGTCGCGATGGGATCGCTCTCCGAGCAGTCCCTGGCCCACGCGCTCGCCGCCTTCTTCGGGACGGGGGTGGCGAACCTTCGTCGCGACAAGCCGGATCCGACGGTCCTGCCCTTGTTGAAGGAGGACGCGGCTCGACGCTACATGGCCATTCCCATCCGCCTCGAGGACGACGTGCTGCAGATCGCGGTGGCCGAGCCGACCGACGAGTTGCGTGACGTGCTGGCGCGCGAGAGCAACTACAAGGTTCGCCTGCTGATTGCGCCGCTGTCGGACATCCACTGGGCGATCGACAACAACTTCCGGGCCCTGGGCGCGGTGCAGAAGTTGGTGCAAGCGTTCGAGGCGGTCGAGGAGACTCGTCGTCGCTCGACGGAGACGGCCGCTCCCGAAGTAATGGCTCCCGATGCGCCCGTGGTGCAGGTGGTGGACCAGATCCTGACCCAGGCGATGCGCGACCGCGCGTCCGACGTGCACATCGAGCCGTCCGACGCGGTCGTTCGCGTGCGCTTTCGCATCGACGGGACCCTGAAGGAAGTGCTCTCGCTGCCGGCCTCCATCGGTCCCGGACTCGTGAGCCGCATCAAGATCATGGCCAACATGAACATCGTGGAGCGGCGCCGTCCTCAGGACGGTCAGTTGACGATGACGATCGACGGCAAGGAGGTCGACGTCCGCGTGGCCACGGTCGCGACGATCATGGGCGAGGCGTGCGTGATGCGAATCTTGGACAAGACTCGCTCGGTGCTGCACCTGGGCGAGCTCGGAATGCCCACCGACACCCACGAGGCATTCTCCAAGATCGTGCGGGCGCCCTTCGGAATGGTGATCTGCGCCGGGCCCACGGGCAGTGGCAAGACGACGACCCTCTACGCGACGCTGAGCGAGGTCAACAACGACAGCGTCAACGTCATGACGATCGAGGACCCGGTCGAGTACGTCTTCCCGTCGATCAATCAGATCCAGACCAACGAGCAGGCGGGTCTCACCTTCGCGACGGGACTGAAGTCCATCCTACGCCAGGACCCCGACGTCATCCTGGTGGGGGAGATCCGTGACGTCGAGACGACGCGAGTGGCGGTGCAGTCGGCGCTCACCGGGCACTTCGTCGTGTCGTCGCTGCACGCGACCGACTCGGTCTCGGCCCTGCACCGCTTCCTCGACATGGGGATCGAGTCCTTTTTGGTGGCGTCGTCGGTGCTCGCGGTGGTGGGCCAGCGGCTCCTGCGACGGATCTGCCCGTCGTGCAAGACGGCCTACACGCCGAGCGACGAGGAGCGGATCTTCTACGAGGAGAGCGGCGGGCCCGAGAAGAGTGTCTTCTACCACGGGGTGGGGTGCAACTTCTGCTCCTACACCGGCTACAAGGACCGAATCGGCGTCTACGAGTTGCTGGTGATGACGCCCGAGATCCGCCGTCTGGTGGTGGGTTGGGCGACCCAGGAGGAGTTGCGCAACATGGCCGTGAAGCAGGGGATGCGCACGATGCGCGAGGAGGCCCTCAATCTGGTGGCCCAGGACATCACCTCGCTCGCCGAGGTCATCAGGAGCATGTACACGCTATGAAACTCCGACTGCCTCGTCGTTCCGAGAAGCCCGCCAAGGCGATCCCGCTCGTCAAGTACCGCTACAGCGCGATCGACGAGGCGGGCAAGAAGGTGACCGGCGTCGAGATGGCGGTCTCGAGCGGTGCCGCCCACCTGGCGTTGCTCCAGCGCGGCCTGCAGCCCCAGCAAGTCGAGGAGAAGACCAG
>JAJZSM010000317.1 GCA_021849765.1 Actinomycetes bacterium
ACCATCACGATGTCGGACCTCGAGTCCTACACCGATCGCGACGAGGCGGTAGAGGCGATCGTCGCCGACGCACTGACCGAGTACGAGGCCAAGTGCGAGGCGTACCCCGGTGGTCTGGACACGGCCAAGGAGATCGAGCGCGACGTGATGCTGCAGATCCTCGACCAGCGGTGGCGCGACCACCTGTCGGACATGGACTACTTGCGTGACGGGATCCACCTGCGTCAGGTCGCCCAACAGGATCCGCTGACGGCGTGGCAGAAGGAGGGCTACGTCATGTTCGAGCACCTCCTGGACGCCGTCGAGACCGACTTCGTCCGCTACGTCACCCACGTCGAGGCGACGGCACCCGAGGAGGAAGCGAGTCTCCAGGACGACGGACTCGAGCGAGCGGTGACCAACGTCGCCGAGGTCGCGCCGGGCGCGGTCGAACTGCCCTCGCACGCGGGCACCGCCTCGGCCACCGCGACCAAGCCCAACGAGAAACTCGGTCGCAACCAGCCGTGCTGGTGCGGCTCGGGCCGGAAGTTCAAGCAGTGCCATGGCCGACCCTAAGGCGGAGAACGCGCTGCGCGAGGCGCAGGCGTCACTCAGCGTGCTCGAGGAGCGGTGGAACTCGGCGCGCGACTACCTGAAGATCGACGAGCATCGGGCTCGCCACGCGCTGTTGAACGAGGAGGCGTCCTCGCCCGACCTGTGGAACGATCAGGACCACGCCCGCGCCGTCACGACCGAGCTCGGTCGATTGACGAGCGAACTAGAGGCCTTCGACCAGCTGCGACGCAGCCTCGATGACTGCGCGGTGTTGAGCGACTTCTCGACCGAGTCACTGGGTTCGGGCGAGGCGGACTGGACCCTGCTCGACGAGCTGCGCGCGAACGTCGCCGCGGTGGACGACGCCCTCACGGCGCTCGAGACCCAGAGCCTGCTGAGCGGCCCCTACGACCACAACGACGCCATCGCCGAGCTCCACGCGGGGGCCGGCGGGACCGACGCCCAGGACTGGACCGAGATGCTGCTGCGCATGTACGCGCGCTGGGCCGAGCGCCACGGCTTCGGGGTGGAGGTCGACGAGATCACCGAGGGCCAGGAGGCGGGTCTCCTGTCGGCCACCTTTATCGTGAAGGGGCCCTTCGCCTACGGGTGGCTCTCAGCGGACCGTGGCGTGCACCGACTCGTTCGCATCAGCCCCTTTGACTCACAGGCCCGGCGCCAGACGAGTTTCGCCAGCCTCGAGGTGACGCCCCTGCTCGATGACGACGCGCACGAGGTGGACATCGACGAGAAGGACCTGCGCATCGACACCTATCGTTCCTCGGGCGCCGGCGGACAGCACGTCAACAAGACCGATTCGGCCATTCGGATCACGCACCTGCCCACGGGGATCGTGGTGAGCTGCCAGAACGAGCGCAGCCAGCACCAGAACCGGGCCCGGGCGCTACAGATCCTGACGGCGAAGCTCGCCGAACGGGCCCGCGAGCAGCGCCGCGCGGAAATGGACGCCCTGTCGGGGGACCGGTCAGACAACGCCTGGGGCTCGCAGATCCGCAGCTACGTTCAGGCGCCCTACCAGTTGGTCAAGGACCACCGCACCGATGTCGAGACCGGCAACGTCGACGCCGTACTCGACGGCGATATCGACGCCTTCATGGAGGCCGAGCTGCGACGCCAGCGCACCAGGAGCTGAACGCGTTGACCGGGCTGGCGGTGACGATGACGTCGCGACGACGGGGCGAAACTAGAATGCTCGAAGAGATTCTGGGTGTCCGACCACCGATCAAGTGAACCCGAAGGGGCAGTGCCGTGATTCGTTTTGAGAACGTGTCGAAGACCTACAAGAATGGGACGCCCGCGCTCAAGGACATCTCGCTGGACATCGAGAAGGGCGAATTCGTCTTCCTCGTCGGCGCGTCGGGTTCGGGCAAGACGACCTTCCTGCGCCTCTTGCTGCGTGAGGAACTGCCCGATCGCGGACGGATCCTCGAAGCGGGTCGCGACATCAGCGAACTCTCCAAGTGGCGCGTGCCGTACCTTCGGCGCAACATCGGCTGCGTCTTCCAGGACTTCCGGCTCTTGCCGAACAAGTCGGTCTTCGAGAACGTCGCCTTCGCCCTCGAGGTGATCGGCCGGCCCCGTTCGACCATCGAATCCCAGGTGCCCCAGATCCTCGAGCTCGTCGGCCTGGCCGACAAGGCGAAGAACCTGCCGGGCGAACTCTCGGGTGGCGAGCAGCAGCGCGTGGCGGTGGCCCGGGCGTTCGTCAACCGACCACTCATCCTGCTCGCAGACGAGCCGACGGGCAACCTCGACCCCACCAACTCGGAGTCCATCATGGCGCTGCTCGAACGGATCAATCGGACCGGGACCACGGTGGTGATGGCGACCCACGACAAGGCGCTCGTGGACCGGATGCGACGGCGCGTGATCGAGCTTGACCACGGCGAGATGGTTCGTGACCAGGTGCGTGGCGTCTATGGCATCGACGAGCCGATGGAGATCCGCTGATGCGCGTCTATCTTCGATACGCGGTCAAAGAGACCCTGGCCAACCTCTGGCGCAACCGGATGATGACGATCGCGGCGGTGTTGACCGTCGCGGTCTCGTTGTCCCTGGTGGGCGCGGCGC
>JAJZSM010000318.1 GCA_021849765.1 Actinomycetes bacterium
CCAATACAGTTCGCTCTGGGTGTAGTTCGGGTACGACGAGGACGGCCCGAGGCATGGGTTGAGGTCGTTCGCGAGGCCATCGTTCACACCGACGATGCCGAAGGCGAACGATGGGAGCGTCGTCCCGCACTGCGGGTAGGACACGTCAGCGCCCGTCGTCGTCGAGCCTGCGCCACCACCATTGTGGGTCGGCCGAGCCGCGACCGCCGGGGTCACGGCGCCAACGACGAGCACGCTGAGCGCCAGTAGCGGTATCGCCAGGCGCGCCGATAGTCGCGCTACCCGATTACCCATGCGCATGCCCCCTCCCGTGCGCCATCGTACTTGCCCGCCAGGAGCCAGTAAAGGGTTCGCATTCGCTCGCGTCTTGTCGACGGTCTCGCCGTGATCGGGTCACCGCGCGCGACGACGTCTCGCGTTGCGGGGCCGGCCATGACAGGGGGTCACTGCCTTCACGGGGTGAAAGCGGTGGTGCCCGCCACGGTGAGCCGTTGCGCGCGGATCACCACGGGCGCGTCGCGGCCGCGATCGCCCGCTGGGACGTGATCGCCGTGCCGGTCACGCCGACGGCGATGCAGCGGTCCCGAGTGAGACACGAGACACCGAGCAATGCATCCCCATTTGCCGCGACGGTCGCCGTCGCCCACGATCGCCCGTTCCACAGGGCACCACCGCCACCGACCGCCCAGCAGTCGTGCGCGGACGTGCACGCGAGCGCATCGTAACTAGCCCGTGGCGGGACGGTGACGCGCTGCCACGATCCCTGTAGTAACTCGAGCACTGGCGCATCGCGTGCCGTGGAAACGGCCCAACAGGCGCGGGCGCCCTCGCAGGTCACCGCGAGTGCGTCGCCCGACGTTCCTCGCATCGACTGGACGCGCCAACTCCGTCCGTTCCACTGTTCACTGAACGGGCGTGCGGCGCTATAGGCGGTCGCGTCACGAGCGCCGACGGCCCAACAGTCGACCGCGGTCGCACAGCTGACCCCCGCCATTTCCGCCCCGGCGGGGCTGGGTGTTGCCACGACGCGCCACGTTCGTCCGTCCCAATACTCGGCGAGAGCGCCGAGCGCCAGCGTGCCACCATTTCGGAGTCCGACGGCCCAGCAGGCCGCACTGGTCGGACAGGCCACGCCGTTCAAGATGTCATTGCCCGTGCTTCGCGGGCTCGGCGTCGCGACGACGCGCCAGGTGTACCCGTTCCAGTGCTCGGCGTAGGTGTTGAGACCATCTCGGCCGACGGCGAGGCAGTTTGAGACGCTCGAACAGCTGACGGCGCTCAGGGCCGCTCCGGGCGTCGCCGGGGACGACACGATGGTGAAGGATGACCCCGACCAACGCTCGATGAGCGGTGTGACCGCGCTCGCGCGGCGACCGACGAAACCGACGGCCACGCAGAACGATGGTGCGACGCACGACACGCCGCTGAGCGAATCGAAGGCGCTACCGGGATTCGTGACCGGTACTGCCGCGAGGGATTGGGCGGCCACGGTCGGCGGAGGTGGCGAACCACCGGGCGTGGTTGTCGTCGAGTCCGTGGCGGTCACGAAGCGGAGATCGCCTGAGGCGACCGAGCCCGCACTGTTGGTGGCTACGAGGTCGGCGTGATAGGAGGTTCCCGGGATCAGATTGGTGAGCGTCGTCGACACCGTCACGAGCGCGGTCCCGGCTCCGGCGTTGCCGATGGGGGTTGTCGATCCGTAGGCGGTCGTGGTACCGAAGTTGAATTCGTACGTGGTTGCTGAGCCGTTCGGGTTTAAGGAACCCTCGATGGTAACCGCGGTCGGTCCGGGCGATGTGGTGTAGATGGGTCCGAGGGCCGGAAGTGCCGGTACCTGGTGCGGAGTGGCTGCACCGACACCATCGGTGCCTACGAGGCCAACGGTGCTCAGAACGCTCAACACGCTCGCTGCGACGAATCGCCGCCAACCAGTCATCCCCATGGAACACCACCTTCCAGTGCTCGTCTCGTTTGTCATCATGACCGAGTTCGCGTTGCGCCGGTCGTCACGTCGATCCGACGGGTACTGGCATCGTGAAAACTTGGAGGCTCGGGGCTGGGTCGTCGTCGAAGGACGTCACAGAGGGCCCTACTCGTCGAATGCCCGAACTTCGATTGCGCCGAACGGCGCCATGGGGTGGCGACGTGCTTCGTCGAGAGCGATCTCCATGCTCGGGAACTCGACAATGTCGATTCCGACGATCCGTTCGCGCGACTCCGCGAACGGCCCGGGCTCTTCGCACACGGTGCCATCTCGTACGCGGATCGTCACCGCCGTCGACGGGGGCGCGAGCGGTTGGCCCTGGAGCAGGATGTGGCGAGATTCGACGTCCTTCAACCAGTCGTCGACGGCGCTCACTATCTCGCCGGGCCGAGCGCAGATGCTCGTATCTCGACACACGAAATAGAGGGACTTCACGGTTCTCCGATCTCACGATCGACTCGGTGACCTTGGGGCACACACTACGGGTGACCACAGGGACAAGCAATACGTTTCCGCGTTACTACGTCGAACCGAGAAACCGATGGTCGCGTATGACTTCCTGGTGGCGGCCACCGCGACCTGGATTGGGGCTCGTAACGAGCGGGACAATGGATGTGCACGTGCCTGATCGT
>JAJZSM010000319.1 GCA_021849765.1 Actinomycetes bacterium
TTCGCGCGCGCAGGACGTGCGCGTCCCGCCTCGCCGCCTCGCCGGTTATCCACTGACTCGAGCCGTCAAGCATCGCAACGACGCCGTCGAGCGTCGCCGCGACCTTCAAGATTACGTAGGGCCGTCCGGTCTCGCGGTGCCACAGGTAGGCGGCGAGCTGCTCGCGCACCACCGACTCCGCGACACCCACGCTCACCTCGACACCCGCGTCTCGCAGGGCCTGCGCACCCGAACCCGCCACGCGAGGGTCCGGATCGAGCGTGCCAACGACCACACTCGAAATTCCGGCTTCGATGATCGCCTCCGTGCACGGTCCGGTGCGACCCGTGTGACTACAGGGCTCCAACGTTACGACGAGGGTGGCACCGTGCGCCGCCGCGCCAGCGTCGCGCAACGCGACGACCTCGGCGTGGGCATCCCCGGGGATCTGCGTGTGCCCGACGCCGACGATGTGACCGCGCGCATCGACGACGACCGCACCCACCCAGGGGTTCGGCGGCGCGTGGTACCGGGCCTTCTCGCCCTCGGCCACGGCGCGCGTCATGAGCTCCTCGACGTCGATCACGCGCTCATCGCCACCTGTCGCAGGGATCGGGCGGCTGCCAGGGGGTCGGGCCGCGAGAAGATCGCCGAACCGGCCACGAGCACGTTCGCTCCGGCGGCCACCGCCACCGGTGCGGTTCGCTCGTCGATCCCGCCGTCAACCTCGAGGTCCACCGCCACACCCTGCACGTCGATCTCGCGACGTGCTTCGCTCACTTTGCCCATGACCTCGCCGATGAACGATTGTCCGCCGAAACCCGGGAACACCGTCATCAACAGCAAGAGGTCGATCTGATCGAGAAATGGTGCCACCGTCGCGAACGGCGTGTCCGGGTTGGCGGCCAGTCCAACGCGTACGCCGACCGCACGGGCCTCCTCGAGCAAGGCCGCGGTGTCACCGATCTCCACGTGAATGGTGCACCCGTCTGCCCCGGCGGCTTTGAAGGCCTCGAAGTATCGTCCCGGTTCGGTAATCATGAGGTGACAATCGAAGAAACGCCCGCTGTAGCGACGCAGCGACGTCACGACCGGCGGCCCGATTGACAAGTTCGGCACGAAGTGCCCGTCCATGACGTCGACGTGGAGCCAGTCCGTCTCGTCGTCAATGGTGCGCACCTGTTCGGCCAACGAGCCGAAATCTGCCGCGAGTATCGAGGGGGCGAGACGAAAGCGGCCCGTCGGACCGGCGTCGATGGAGGTCATGCCCTCCAGCCTAGAGACCCAGGTCACCGCCATCGTACGACGTCATTCGAACGGGGTCGGCCCCGCCACCAGTCCGCGGCCGGCATTGTCCGACTCCCCTCGGGGCGCACTGAGTCGAGCGCCAGTGATCCGCCGCGCACACCCAAAACGACGTCCCCGTCGCGACGCTCGAGCACGCCCGGCTCCACCACCGTTTCGCCCACGAACCGGTGTGCCTCGGTGAGTCGGACTCGTCGTTCGTCGACCAGCACCCACGCCCGCTCGAGACGGATGATGCGCAGGTTCTCCTCGGCGGACTTCGCGGCGTCGAGGTGGAAGGTCTCGGCGTCCAACTTGGTCGCGTAGGTCGCCTCGCCCGACTGGGCGACGGGATGCTCCAGGAGTGCCGGGTCGCCGAGCACGTCGAGCAGCGCCTGCGCACCCAGCCGGGCCAGACGGTCCAGCAGGTCACTCAACGTCGCGTCGCCGATCTCGACGCGTCGCTCGAGGTGCACCGGGCCCGTGTCGAGCCCCGCCTCCAGTGACATGATCGCCACCCCGGTCTCGCGATCGCCCGCGAGGATGGCTCGCTCGACCGGCGCGGCACCTCGCCAGCGAGGCAGGAGCGAAAAATGAACGTTGAGCATCGGCACGCGTTCGAGCACCGAGGCGGGGATCATGGCCCCGAAAGCCACCACCACACCGCGCTCGACGTCAAAGGACGCGAGGTCGGCGACTCGGTGCACGACGGGAATGCCCCTCGCCTGCGCCTCGATCTTTACGGGGCTCGGCGACTCCTGCGCGCCTCGACCGCGGCGTCGATCCGGTCGCGTGACCACGACGGCGACGTCGTAGCCGTGATCGCAGAGTGCCTCCAGTGACACCACGGCAGCCGTCGGTGTCCCGAGGAAGGCGAGGCGCATCTACTCGCCGAGCAACTGTCCGAGTCCGTCACGGTCGCGACCGAGCGTGAGACGTCGCTTGCGAAGCAACTTCTTCGCCTCTCGGCGCTGGTCCTCGTCCAGACGCTCTACGAGTAGCACCCCCTCAAGATGGTCCATCTCGTGCTGGAAGATTCGTCCCTCATACTCGTCAGTCTCGATGTCGATTTCGTTACCGTCGAGGTCGTAGGCGGTCAGGTGAACGGCATTGGGCCGGGTTATCTCCCAACTGAGCCCTGGAACCGAGAGGCAGCCCTCTTCGAAGGTCCACTCACCGTCGGTCTCGACGATGACCGGATTCACCACCACGACGGGACCGTCGCCCTGGTCGTAGACGAACAACCGCTTCTGTACACCAATCTGATTGGCCGCGAGGCCCGCGCCCGGCGCCTCGTACATGGTCTCGATCATGACCTCGGCCAACGAGGCAGATCG
>JAJZSM010000320.1 GCA_021849765.1 Actinomycetes bacterium
CTTGCCGCCGCGCATGGTGTCGCGGAAGTGGACGCGCCAGTTGTCCTCGGAGGAGACGTTGCCCATGGCCGCGGCCATGCCGCCCTCGGCCATGACCGTGTGGGCCTTGCCGAGGAGGGACTTGGTGACGATGCCGACCGAGAGCCCGCGCTGCTTGGCTTCGATCGCGGCGCGCAGGCCGGCGCCGCCGGCGCCGATGATGAGTACGTCGTACTCGTGGTGTTCGTAGGGAGACGTGGTCACAGTCGGTCCTTTAGAAGAGCTTGTAGTCGGTGATGGCGCCCGATGCGACCAGGCGCACGTAGACGTCGGTGAGTGCGACGAAGATGAGCGACGCCCAGGCGAAGTTCATGTGCTTGGAGTTGTACTTCGAGAGGAACTTCCAGGTCTGGTAGCGAGCCCGGTGCTTGGAGAAGGTCTTGATCCCGCCACCGCACAGGTGCCGACAGGCGTGGCAGGTGAGCGAGTAGGACCACAGCAGGATCGCGTTGATCACGAGCACCAGGGTGCCGACCGTCACGCCCCAGCCCAGTCCCGGCTGGTGGAAGGCGCGGATCGCGTCGTAGGTGAGCAGCACGTTAAAGACCAGCCCGGCGAAGAAGAAGTACCGGTGGGCGTTGTGCATGATGAGTGGGAACTTCGTCTCACCGGAGTACGAGCCGTGGCCGTCGGCGACGGCGCACGCCGGCGGCGACCACCAGAAGGCGCGGTAGTAGCTGCGCCGGTAGTAGTAGCACGTCAGTCGAAAGCCCAGGGGGAAGATCAGGATGATCAGTGCCGGCGACAGGCCCCAGCCGTGGATGGCGAAGCCCGAGCCCGAGCCCGGCACGCACGTCGTCGTCAGACACGGCGAGTAAAAGGGGCTGATCAGGTCGCGGTGCGCGGCCGCGCCGACGTAGTAGTTCTGGTTCTGGAACGCCGCCCACGTCGAGTACACGACGAAGGCGGTGAGGATCGAAACGGTGATGACCGGCTGGAGCCACCAGCGGTCCTGTCGGAGCGTTGCGACGTCGGGCCCGCCGCGGACCCCGCCCAACTCGACCTTCGTCGCACTTTCTATGGCTGCCACCGGTTCTCCTCGCTCTCATCGTCGCGAGCAATGGCTCGCCTGCCACAACGTCCCCCATTGTAGGCACGGGGCCTCGCGGGCTTCGAATGAGCGGAACCGGTTTGGGCAGGTCGTACCGCGGGAATGGTTCGCGCAGCGCTGGGCGTCGCACGAGCGCCGCCCGCGACGCCCAGCGCGAGGCGCGATGGCCCCTCGGCGTGTGCGATGCACCCATGATCAGGTCCAAGCGCGTCGCCGATCCCGGTTCACCGATGGGACTGGCTGGCGGTGGCCCGGCCCGATTGGACACAGCGGGCGCAGGGGCGGCGGTCGACGCCACGGTCCGACGTTCGGCCGAATTTGTGACTAAAGACCCACGTGCGATGGTGCGACCTCGCGGCAGCACCGGGGCGTGATCACTTGACTGCGGGCGTCGATATCGGCGGCCAGACGGTTGCGAGTTGCAGGTCACCATCGTCCGAGTTCGGCCAGGACCCTTCGGCGAGGAACTCGATGATCTCGTCGCGCAGTGCCGTCGCCGCGCGCGACAGCGTGTGGCGCACGTCGCGCACCAGGCAGATCGTTCGCTCCATCACTTGGTCGTCGATGTGGATCACGTGCAGGTCGTCGTTGAGCGTCGCCACGATGCTCGGCACGATGGCAACGCCGATGCCCGCGGCGACGAAGGAGTGGGCCGTCGCCATCTCGGCCCCGTCGATCGCGATCGTCGGGGCGAACCCGGCTCGCTCGAATGCGGCAACCGTGGCGGCGCGCACGTCGTAGCCCTGGTGGAACATGACCAGCGGCACGCCACGCAGTTCGCTGATGGCGATCGTGTCGCGAGCCGCGAGCGGATGGTCGGCCCCAACGACGAGCACCATGCGCTCGATAGCGAGCTCGTTCTGCTCGAGGGTTTCGGTGACGAGGGGTCCGACCACGAGGGCCAGGTCGAGGATGCCCGCTTCGACGGACTGGACGATCTCCTCGGAATGCCGCTCGACGAACGAGATCGAGATGTTGGGATAACGCTCGCGGAACCGGGCGAAGACGAGCGGCAGCAGCGTCGCGCCGATGCTCGGGGTCGTGCCGATCGTGACGTGTCCGCGATGCAGCGAGTCGAGCTCGTCGGCGCCCTGGAAGACGTCGTCGACGCCGCGCAAGACCCGTCGCGCGAGTGGCAGCAGGCTCGCTCCCGCGTCCGTGAGCGCGATCGGTCGTCGACCGCGATGAAAGAGCGAGACCCCCAAGACCTGCTCGAGGCGATGGATCTGGGCACTGATCGAGGGCTGGGCGAGACGCAGTTCGTCGGCGGCGGCCGTGAACTGGCCCTCGTCGGCGACGGCGACAAAACAGCGCAGCTGCTGGATGGTGAGATCTCGGGCGGTGAACATAGAACGAACCTATCAAAATAACTTGAGCAATCGATTGGAAATCTGTAGTGGCGCACTTTACATTGGCCTTATGCGCACATTCAGAATGATTTCAGCCCCCGTGCTAGTTGGCGCACTCACCGTTTCGGCGATGGGTTACGCCCCGAGTGCGGG
>JAJZSM010000321.1 GCA_021849765.1 Actinomycetes bacterium
GGTGAGCGCGGTGGGCACCGAGAACGAGGCGCAGGCCCTCCAGGTCGCGGTCAAGCGGATCGACATGGCGGCCTCCAAGGGCATCATCCACAAGAATCAGGCGGCGAACAAGAAGAGCGGCCTGATGCGACGGATCAACGCTCTGCGAACCAGCGCGAACTAACGCCGGGCACTCGCCGTCAATCGCGCGAGTCGAGCCACCAGCACTTCAATCACCATCAGGTCGGTCACGTCGGCGGCCGTCGCGTCATCACTCGAACCAAAGGTCACGCCACCCTTCAGGTCCAGGTCAGCGCGGGTGATCAGACCAATGGCCTCGACCACGCGCACGTCACCGAGGCGCCGCGCGGCGGCGAGCGCCTTGCCCGCGGGAAACGACTTGATACCAAGCAGCGTGGCGGCTTCGTCGGCGTTACGTATCGGTGCGCCCGAGAGTCGAGCCAGGCGCAGGAAGTGACGCTGTAGCAGGTTCACGATCTGAAGGCCCGCGCGCCCCTTGGAATCGAGCATGCGCCGAGCCACGGTGATCGCGCGCGAGGCGTCGCCGGCGTCGATCGCGTCGGTGAGGTCCCATTCGGGCACCCCACCGGGGTCGCCGAGGTACGGCTCGATGTGCGCGATCGTGAGCGGCGACGTCCCATAGATTGCACGAAGTGTTCGAGCGAGCGAATCGACGCGCGCGAGGTCGTCGCCGACCCGGTCCAGGACCGCGGACACGACGCTTCGATCGACGCTCACCCGGTACTGGGCGAACTTGCTCGCCACGAACTCCAAGCGGTCGGCCTGGCGATTGCCGACGTTCACGTCGACGACGTCGTCGGCCGCCTTTACGAGCTTGTTGGACTTCGCACCGACCACGGCCGCGACGAGCACCGTCTCGGGCGTGGGTGACGACATCCACCCGAGCAGGGCTTTGACCTCATCGGCCGTGAGGTACTGGGCGTCGCGCACCACCACCACGCGACGCTCGACGAGCATGGCGGGCGTGTAGAGCGCGTCGAGCAGCCTCGCGGTGCTCGATTCGCCGGTTGACGAGTCACGCGCGGTGAAGTCCTCGAGGGCGACCGTCGGGTCCAGGTCGCCAAGCGCCCCTTCGACGACGGTTCGCACCGTGTCGTAGACCATCGTCGCGTCCGTGCCGACGACGCAGATCGACGAGTGGCTCATCGGTCCTCGAGGATACGCGCCAGCGCGTCACGGACTCGAACGCTCGCATTCACATCGTGCACTCGCACCACCCGGCACCCGGCCGCGATGCCGAGGGCGGTCGCCGCCACCGACGGGTTTTTCCGATCGGTCACGGGCAGGTCGAACAAGACGCCGAGGAACGTCTTGTTCGACGCCGAGAGGAGCAGTGGGGAGCCGAGCTCGGCCAAGGATGCGGAGTCTCGCAGCAGCTGCAGGGAGTGGGCCGCCGTCTTGCCGAGGTCGAGTCCCGCGTCGAGCACGATTCGCTTGGCGTCGATACCGGCCTCGATCGCTGAGCGGCGCCGTTCGAGGAGGAAGTCACGAACGGTGGCGGTCACGTCGTCGTAGTGGGGCGACGGATCCGCGACGCGCGGGCGTAGGCGGATGTGTGTGGCGACCACCGTCGCTCCCGCCTTCGCCGCCGCCGGCAGGTACTCGGGGTCGGCGAATCCGCTGATGTCGTTGCCGACGGACGCGCCCTCGCGGTAACAAGCCGCGGCGACCGACGCACGCCAGGTGTCCACACTGATCGCCACGTCGAATCGACGGCGCAGCTCCGTGACGACGGGCACGACCCGGTCGAGCTCTTCGGCCTCGCCGACCTCGTCGCCGGGTCCCGCCTTCACCCCGCCCACGTCGAGCAGGTCGGCGCCCTCAGCGACCAATCGGTCGGCCCGGGTGAGCAGAGCGTCGAGGTCGAACGTGGCCGCGGGCGCATAGAAGGAGTCGCGGGTCCGGTTCAAGATCCCCATCACCAACGCCCGCGTGGTGACGTCGTAGGTCCGTGCACCCATCGCGAGTTCGATGGTCCCTTCGGGTCGAAACGGCCTCACTAGTAGAGTCGACTGGCCAAACGACGCCGAAAGCCGACGTAGCGAGGGTCCTCAGGGCCCAACGCGTCGAGTAACTCGAGCAAGTTCTCGCGCGCCGACGGGTTGGTCACCGACTGGTCGAGCAGGTGCTCAAGGGTGAGGTCGATGTCCCCATCCAGTCGCACACCGCTTCGCTCGAGTCGGATTCGGGCGAGGACCGTCTTGACCACGACGGCTGACGCCAACGGTTCGAGAACGGCCTCGGCTTCGTCGAGACGCCCTTCAACGCGCAACAGTTCGCCGAGTGCGGCCGCGACATCGACGTTCGACGGGTCGAGCTGGCGAGCCTGACGTAGCGACGGCTCGTCGCCGGCGGCCAGCAGACGCTCGATGGGTGAGGCGTCGGGTGCGAACTTCTTGACCCAGTCACGGACGGCGTGCTCGGGCAACGCGCCAACGAACGACTCGACGACCTGGCCATCCTTCAGGGCGAAGACCGAGGGGATGGATTGCACGCCGAAGGCCTGGGCGGTGCGAGGGTTCGCGTCCACGTCGACCTTCACGAGCTCCACCGCTCCATTGGTCTCA
>JAJZSM010000322.1 GCA_021849765.1 Actinomycetes bacterium
CATCGTCGCCAACGATCGCCGTCTCCTCGTGACCTCGTTGATCCTGAATTGGCTCATCGGTCCACTCGTCATGTTCGCTCTGGCTTGGATCTTCCTCGCCGACCTGCCCGCGTATCGCACGGGACTGATCCTCATCGGACTAGCCCGGTGCATCGCCATGGTGCTGATCTGGAACGACCTCGCCTGCGGCGACGCGACGGCTGCGGCCGTGCTCGTGGCGGTCAACTCGGTCTTTCAAATCATCGCCTACGCCGGACTCGGCTACTTCTATCTCGAGGTGCTGCCCCACTGGCTCGGCCTCTCGGGTGCGAGCGTCGACGTGTCAATGTGGACGATCGCGCGCAGCGTCCTGATCTTCCTCGGGGTCCCGTTGGTGGCGGGTTACGTGACCCGGCGGATCGGCGAGCGCACCCGCGGTCGCACGTGGTACGAGGGGACGTTCCTGCCCCGCATCGGACCGCTCGCCCTCTACGGACTGTTGTTCACCGTGGTCGTCTTGTTCGCGCTCCAGGGCGACACGATCACGCACCGGCCGCTCGACGTCGTACGGATCGCGGTGCCGTTACTCTGCTACTTCGCGATCATGTGGATCGGGTCCTTCGCGCTCGGTGTCGCACTCCGGCTGCCCTACGCGCGCACGGCCACGCTCGCTTTCACGGCCGCCGGCAACAACTTCGAGCTCGCGATCGCCGTGGCGATCGGCACCTTCGGGGTGACCTCGGGCCAGGCCATGGCGGGCGTGGTCGGACCGCTCATCGAGGTGCCGGCGTTGATTGCGCTGGTGTACCTCGCCCAGTGGGCGAGACGACGGTTCTACGCGAAGGAGGCCCCGTGACGAGTGACGCCACCACCGAGTCCATGCGGTCGCGCCCGCCCGTAGTGCTCTACGCGTGCGTACACAACGCGGGACGGTCCGTCGCGGCCAAGCGTCTCACCGAGTGGTACGCGAAGGGATCGGTCACCGTGCTATCGGCCGGCTCCGAGCCCGGCCGGGCCGTGAACCCGATGGTGGCAGCGGTTCTCGCGAGTCGCGGGATCGGCACCGATGCCGAGACGCCGACGTTGCTCACCGGTGCGTTGGTGCGTGACGCCGACGTGGTGGTCACGATGGGTTGTGGCGAGACGTGCCCGGTGTTCCCCGGGCGGCGCTACCTCGACTGGACGGTCGAGGATCCAGCAGGCCAGCCGCGTGAGGTCGTCGAACGAATCGTCGACGATATCGACGCTCGAGTGCGCCACCTGCTCGAGGAGCTGGGCGTCACGTTGCCGTCCTAGCGCGACCGCGACGCGGTCATCCCCGGCGTCAGGGCCTCGACTGGCGGGTGATGAGACAGCACTGCTTGTACTTGCGACCACTGCCGCAGGGGCACGGGTCGTTACGGCCCGCGAGCTGAAAGCGGCGTTCACGACGGGCCTCGTCGTCGGCGAGCTCGCCCATGATGCTCGACGGTCGCGCGCCCGCGCGCACGAGCTCGCCCATGCGCTCCAAGTTCGGGCGCGCGTGGGTGTAGAAGCGTCGGAATCCCTCGCAGAGATAGTTGAGCCCGGGCTCTGCGTCATCGCTTAGGGTGAAGCGGTCCTTCGGGCAGCCGCCGTGGCAGAACGACAGGACGGGGCATCGCAGGCACTGGGCCGGTAGCGCGTCGCGCTTGGCCTCGCCGAAAGCGACCTGGGCGGGCGACGACGCGAGGTCGAGTAACTGGTCGGTACGAACCGACCCGAGGCGGTGCTCGGGGTCGACGAAGTGGTCACAGGCGTACACACTGCCGTCGTGCTCGACGGCGAGCACCTGGCCGCAGGTCTCTGCGGTAACACACAACGTGCCACGGCCGTTGGTGGTGACAAAAAGTCCCTCGAGGAACCCCTGGACGACCAGGCGGTTGATGTCGAAGCGGACCCACTCGTCGAAGACCGCGATGAGGAAGTCCCCGAACTCGGCTGGTCCAACCGATTCGGGCGTGATGGCGCCGTCGCCGTCTCGGGCGACGATCGGGATGAACTGGATCCAGGTGACCCCGAGATCGCGCAGGTACCGGTAGACCTCGAGCGGTCGCGCCGCGGTGGCTGCGTTCACGGTGCACAAGATGTCGGGTTCGACCCCGCGCGCGCGCAGACGGGCGAGCGCGTCGAGCACGCGGTGGTGGGTCGTTCGACCACGGCGGTCGTGTCGCAGTGCGTCGTGAGTCGTCGGACCACCGTCGATGCTGAGGCCGACCGCGACGTGGTTCGCCGCGATGAAGTCGGCCCAGTGGTCATCGAGCAGCGTGCCATTGGTCTGGAAGCTGTTGAGCCAGGTCCAGTCCTCGGGGACGAGCTCGGCCTGGATCGCGAAGGCCCGTTCGTAGAAGGCGCGGCCCGCGAGCAGCGGCTCCCCGCCGTGCCACACCACATGCACGGGCGAGGCCTTCGATCCGGCGATCGCGCTCGCGAGGTACGCGCGCAGGACGTCCTCGGACATCCGGTAGCGCTCGTCGTTGGCGAAGAGTTCGGTCTTTTCGAGGTAGTAACAGTAGTCGCAGTCGAGGTTGCAGATCGGTCCGACGGGTTTGACGATCGTGACGGCGCTGGATGCGTTGGTCGG
>JAJZSM010000013.1:0-11906 GCA_021849765.1 Actinomycetes bacterium
TGTGACCCACCGCGCTGGGCGTCGCGCGCGTGCACGACAAAATGTCATTGCAGGCTAGTCAGTGGCTCCATTTCGGTCAAATACCAAACTACCCTGCCGACGGGCCCGATACTGCGAGTTCACCCGGAACCCGCACGTCCACGACGTCACCGGGGTGCAACTGCGTGTGCGCGATCACCGAGGCCACCGAAACGAACTTGTCGGTGAGGTCCGTCGGCCGGCCCAGGATGAAGGTGACTGGCGTAGTGAACTTCAGCGAGACCGAGCCGCTCGCGTCAACGGTGATCACCGAGACCTGCGCGGCGAAGGCGGGCGGCAAGCGGCTGGCGACCAGCGCAGCGTTGAATCCGGCGTGCTGGAAGGGCCAGCTGCGCTGCTGGGGGTGCAGGTACTCCAGGGTCGGCAGATTCGCCGTAAGAGGCGCCGGCCCGAGGTCGTGACCCGTCGCGTCGACGTACTGCAACGTGTGATTCGCGTCGAAGGCGACCGCCACGGGGGTGCGCTCGTGCACCACGATCTCCACGGTGCTCGGCCACCGTTTGGTCACCGTGACCGTACCGATCCACGGGAAGACTGCCAGCCGACGAGCGACCTGAGACGTGGCCACGTCGAGCAGCGGCGGGTCTGTGGTGAGCCCGCTGGCCGCGAGCACCGCACCACGTGACTCGTGTCGTAGTCCGATCACCACGACGTGACGGACTTGAAAGATCGATGAGTGCATGAGCCAGTTGAGGCCCACGCCGAGCGAGGCCAGTACGAGCAGGAACGCGATCGTATAGGGAAGCCACCGGCGCCGCCGGTGCGGCGCGGCTGACGCGTCCGTCGAGCGCGCGCGCGACCGACGCCGCCGTCGACGTGACGGTTCCGACTCCGCACCGACGCGCCTGCGTGGCCGACGAGGATTGGGTGCCCGCGATGAGACGTCCACGGTCCCGGCGACCGGCCTTCGACGGCTCACAGGGCATCCTCGAAGCCAAAGAATCGATTCTCCACGACGAGGGTCACACCCGCGTCATCGGCCACCCGAGTGCGCACGAGTGCTATGAGCCGGCGCACGTCGTCGGCGGACCCGCCGGGATCGGCGATGATGAAGTTCGCGTGCTTCTCGCTGACCATCGCGCTACCGAGCCGCAGCCCCTTGCAGCCGGCGGCCTCGATGAGCCGCCCGGCGTGATCGTGTTCGGGATTACGGAATACGCTGCCCGCGTTGGCGCCACCGGGCTGGTGCTCGCGCCGCCAGCGCACGATCTCGCTCAACCGGCCCCGCGCTTCCTCGCCATCCCCCTTGACCAGCGATAACGTGGCGAAGAGTACGACGTCGCTTCCACTCACGGCACTTGAGCGATAGCCGAAGACGAGTCGAGCGTGCTCCCAGGCAACCACAGCACCGTCGTGCCAGAGATCCACCGAAGTGACATTCGCGTCCATGTCGGACCCGTGTCCACCGGCGTTCATCGCCACCGCGCCGCCGACGGAGCCTGGCACCCCGACGGCCCACTCGAATCCGACAATCCCCTCGGCGACCAGTCGACGCGCCATCACCGGCAGGTCCAGGCCGCCACCGGCAACGACCGCGACCGATCCCGCGTCATCCCTCCAGGTCAAGCTCGTGAAGTCCCCGACGAGTCGAATCGCTACGGCGTCGTGTTCACCCTCGGCGACGAGCAGGTTCGACCCATTGCCGATGACCACGACCTCAAGCCCCGTTGTCTCGACCAATGGCAACAGTTCAAGCGCGTCCGCCATCGACGCGAGTGTCACGAGCGCCCGCACCGAACCCCCGACCCGGTACGTCGTCAACGGTCCGACCGGCGCGTGCTCGAGCACACGCGCGCCGCCATCGCGGATGAGCCGGTCCAGACTCACGACTCGAGTCCGTCGGGTAGCAGACTGATCACCTCGGCGATGTCGCCGGCCCCGAGCACAAGAATCGCGTCGACCTCGGGTCCGGCCTCGAGCGCGGCGACCACCTCGGCGAAGGTCGCAGCGTAGTCGACACGCCCCGCGAGCGCTCCCGCCACGGCGTCCGAGACCAGTCGACCAGTCGCCCCCGTCGGATTCCCCTCACCGGCCCGATAGATGTCGGTCACGATGACCCGTTGCGCCCCCTCGAAGGCGGTGGCGAAATCCGCTGCCAGAGCGATCGTGCGGGTCACCCGATGCGGTTGAAAGACCGCAGCGATGCGCTCGTAGCCCGCGGCACTCGTCGCCGCCAGCGTCGCCGCCACCTCGCCAGGCAGGTGCGCGTAGTCCTCGTACACGTCGGCCCCCCGCCACCGGCCTCGATACTCGAAGCGCCGCGGCGCACCGACGAATGCGCGTAGTCCCGCGATCACGTGTTCTCGCTCGAACCCAAGGGCGAGCGCGAGGGTCGCGACAACCGCCGCGTTCGCGACGTTGTGCGAGCCCGTCACCGACAGCTCGAAGACGAGGTGGTCGCCGGCGCCACGGGTCAACTCGAATCGGGCCGCACGTCTCGCCAGCACCTCGTTAGTCACGATCCATTCGCTGTCGCGTCGCCCAACGGTGGTTACCGGCCGCTCGACCACCTCCAGCACCCGCCGGTTCCCGGGATCGTCCGCCCAGAGAACGACCGGACCGGTCGTGCGCGCGACGAGATCGGCGAAGGCCGCATCGAGTGTGCGCCGGTCACCGTAGTAGTCAAGATGGTCCGCCTCCACGTTCAACAGACCCAGCGACGACGGCGCCAACTCGCGAAAGGTCCCGTAACTCTCGTCGACCTCCATCACCAGCGGACCGGCGCCCCAGTGACCATTCGCCCCAACCCCGAGCACCGGCGCGCCGAGGAGCCGTGACGCGTCGACTCCGGCCGCGTGCAACACGTGCACCATCATCGACGTCGCCGTCGTCTTGCCGTGGGTTCCGGTGAGCCCCACCACGGGCTGCATGGTCGCCAACTCGGCGAGCACCTGGGCGCGTGTCACCATGATCGCGCCGTGCTCGCGCGCCGCTACGAGTTCGACGTGGTCCGTCGCGACCGCCGGCGACCAGAGCACGACCTGTGCGTCGGTTGCAAAGGTGACGTCGTGACCGACGTGCACCGTGACACCCGCGGCGCCCAGCTCGTCAAGGACCATCGAGTACCGCGCGTCAGAGCCCGACACGCTACAACCTCGCAGTGCGAGGAGTCGGGCCAGCCCGCTCATCCCTGCGCCGCCAACGCCAACGATGTGGACCCGTGTCCCGCGATCGAAGATCACGTCGGGCGACCCCCGACCTCGAGCACGACGCGAGCGATGCCCGCCGCGGCGTCACGATGGCCGAGCCGCCGGGCGGCTTCGCTGGCGCGCTCGCGCTCGCTCGGGGCGAGAAGACGCTCCAGCGCCGTCTCCAACGCTGCGGCGTCACAGTCCTCATCGCGCACGAGCACCGCACCACCGGCATCAGCGACAACCCGCGCGTTGCGGGTCTGGTGGTCCCCCGGTGCGCCGGGCAGCGGCACCAACACAGACGGGATTCCGAGCGCGGTGAGTTCGGCGAGGGTTGTGGCCCCCGCGCGGCACACCGCCACGTCGGCGACTGCCCACAGGGGGGCCATCGCCGCGAACTCGATGATTCGATAATCGAGCCCGTCTGAGGGCTGACGTCGCGCGAGGACTCGCGACGCGTCGCGACGGCCACTGACGTGGATGATCGTTCGATCACCGCGGCGCGACCAGCGCCGCGCGAGCTCGCTGACCGCGTCGTTAACCCTCGTCGCTCCCAGTGAACCCGACATGACAACCACCACCTCGCGACCCGGCTCGATTGGCGGCTTCATGGTCTCGCACGACCGCTCCCGCGCCGCTGGTCCGCGATCGACCGCGAGCACGTCGTGACCGAGTGGGACGCCCGTCACGACGCTGCGAGCATCCGCCGGACCCCAAGCGAGGCACCGCCGGCTCGCGAATCGGGCGAGGATTCGGTGCACCGCGCCCGGGGTTGCGTCGAGTTCGACCAGCACGAGCGGACGGCGCCAGAGCACCGCCGCTGCGCCCACGGCCGCCGCTGCGTAGCCGCCGACCGACACCACGACTGACGGACGCCAGCGACCAATTCGCACGAACGCCGCGATAAAGGCCGTCGCGAGTCCGGCGACCGCACCGAGGTTCTGGACCAGCGCACGAACCCGCCACGACCGTTGGATCCCCCGTCCGGACAAGAGGGTGAGGTCTATGGGCTGATCGGCCAACAGCGATGCCTCTTGACCTCGGCGGCTGCCGACGTAGTGGATCGAGGTGGCAGGTACACCCCTGGCGACGAGTTCCTCGCCGATCGCGCGCATCGGGAAGATGTGACCGCCGGTACCGCCTCCGGTCACGACGACGGGTCCGAGCATCAGTCGTACCGTCTGACGCGTTCGCGCGCCCCCGGACTGTACCGAGGCGCGACGGGCGTTGCGGCGCGGTGCGCGGGGTGCGGTGCGGTACGCGGTGCGAGGTGCGGTGACGTACGCGAGGTGCGACCGACCACGGCGACGTGGTCCTCGATGTCCAGTCCGCCAAGCCGGCTCGTATCGTGTCCAATGTTGTACAGGACACCGACCCCGAAGAGCTCGGTGATCAGCGCGGTACCGCCGTACGAGAAGAATGGCAGTGGGATCCCGGTCACCGCCCAGCCACCCACCACCGAGGCGATGTTGATGACCGCCTCGAGCACGATCCACGTCACGATCCCCACGACAACCAGTCGTTGTACCGCGTTTTGGGAATTGAGGGCGATTCGCGTGGCGCTGAACAGGAACCACACGAACAGTCCGATCACGGCCAGGGTCCCGATGAGACCCAGCTCCTCACCGATGATCGTGAAGATGAAGTCGGTGTGCGGGTTGGGCAGGAGTCCCCACTTTTCGCGGCTGTGCCCGAGGCCGAGTCCGGTCAGGCCACCCGCTCCGAGGCCGATCTTGGACTGCAATAACTGATAGCCGCTGCCCTGGAGGTCTTGGCTGGGGTGCAGGAATGAGAGGAACCGACGGGCCGAATAAGGCTTGATGAGCATGAACCCACCAAAGGCGACCACCCCGAGGACCGCGATTCTCGTCAGGAGTTGACGACTGAGTCCCGCGACGGCGAGCACCACCACCGCGATCGCCACGACGACCGAGGACGTCCCGATGTCAGGCTCTAGAAGGATCAGTCCGCTGCCGAACAGGACGGGTGACATCCACAGGGCCAACCGACGCCACTCACCCAACTCCTCATGGTGGTACAGGACGGCCCACGCCACGTAGAGGATCGTGACGAATTTGAAGAGCTCTGACGGCTGGAGGTAGATCACGTGGAGGTTCAACCACCGCTTGCCACCGTTCGCACTGACGCCGATGGCCTTGACCGCCAACAGCAATCCGATTCCGCCCACCATCGCGAGCGGCGCGCGGCGAATCAGGAAGCCGGTACGCACCCTTGCGCCGAGGTAGAGGGCGAGGAGTCCGAATCCCAGGTAGATGACGTCGTGGATGGCGATACTCCAACTCGAGCCACCGTTGGCCGTAGCCTGGCCTTCGCTCGCCGACGCGACGGCGACAGTTCCGTAAGCGACCATGATCATCGTGGCGAGCAAGAGCGACCGGGCGGCGGGGTTACCCCGCGGCCACGGATGGAACAGTCGGCCCGGTCGCGCCTCGTCCATCAGACCACCTTGGCGATTTTTAGGAAGTCGCCGTAGAAGATCCCCAGTGCGAGGGCCGAGCACAGGCCCGAAAGGATCCAGAACCGGATGATCACGGTCGTCTCGGGCCAACCGCGCAGCTCGAAGTGATGATGGAACGGCGCCATCCGAAAGATCCGTCGACCGAAGAGCCTGAAACTGAGTACCTGGAGGATTACCGACGCCGTCTCGGCGACGAAGAGTCCGCCCAAGACCACGAGCAGCAGATCGAGGTTCATCAGGAGGCTCAAGGCGCCCAGAGCGGTACCGATCGCGAGTGACCCCGTATCGCCCATCATGATCCGCGCGGGCGCGGCGTTCCACCAGAGAAAGCCCAGGCACGATCCCACCAGGCCAACCGCGACCAACCCGAGGTCGAGCGCGCTGTGGAGGTGGTAAATAGAAAAGTGTCGGAACTGCCAGTATCCGATGATCGACAACACCGCGAAGGCGAACGTCGCCGAGCCGCCCGCCAATCCGTCGAGTCCGTCGGTCAAGTTGACCGCGTTCGATGTCGCTACGATCACGAAGACCGCGAGGAGTATCCACCCGGTAACCGAAAGGTTCCAACCCGGTAGTGAGAACCGCGTGAACGAGAGGTCGGTGGAGGTCTTCACCCAGTAGATGGCGAGTACCGCGAAGACCGCCGCAATCAACAGTTGGCCGGCCAGTTTGCCCCGTTTGTTCAAACCCAGGTTCCTCGCGTTGCGGATCGCCAAGTAGTCGTCGGCGAAACCGACGACCCCCGAGGCCACGGTCACTGACATCGCGAGTACGCCAGCTCGCGTGAAGTTGATCGAGGTGCCCACGTGTCCCATGAGATACCCGATGACGCCCGCGAGCACGATGATCACACCACCCATCGTTGGCGTGCCGGCCTTGGCCTGGTGCGACGAGGGACCGTCGGAGCGAATGTGCTGACCCATCGAGCGACGGCGCACGAAGCGGATCCAGACCGGCGTCGCCAGGAGCGACACGAGGAATCCGATCCCGCCCGATTCCATCAGGCTCAGCATCGTGGACTCATTTCATCAGCTCCCTGACGACCACTCGATCGTCGAACTCCAGCACAGTGTCGCCGATGATCTGGGTCGTCTCGTGACCCTTCCCCGCGACGACCACGACGTCACCGGTGCGCGCCTCACTCAGTGCGCACGAGATGGCTCGACGTCGGTCAATCTCGCGATGGACGTTCGAATCGTTCGCTACGCCCGCCATGATGGCATCAATGATGCCATCTGGATCCTCCGAGCGAGGATTATCCGAGGTCACGAAGACGATATCGGACAACTCAGCCGCCGTGGACCCCATCGCCGGTCGTTTTTCATGGTCTCGATCGCCCCCACACCCGAACACTGTGATGATGCGAGACGAGGGTGCGAGCGAACGCACATCACGCAGGAGGTGATCCAGCCCGTCGG
Source organism: Actinomycetes bacterium (assembly GCA_021849765.1). The sequence continues at coordinate 7,068 of JAJZSM010000013.1, forward strand.
GCGTGTGGGCGTAGTCCACGATCACGACGACGTCGTGACTGTGCACGATCTCGAAGCGACCTGGCACCGGACGCACGCCCGCGAGCGTCTCGACGACCTCGGCCTCATTGGCGCCCAGGGCGCTCATGATGGACATCGCCATCATGGCGTTGGCGACGTTGTACTCCCCCACGAGGGGCGAACGAACGAGTTGTCCGCGCCAGAAGAACGTCGTGCCGATGAGCGACATGGTGACGCTCGTCGCGTCCGCCATCGACGCGACGGTCGTGGCGATCGTCGACTCGTCTGCGAGCCGGGCCCCGTATGGGTCGTCGACCCAAATCACGGCCCGGCGCGCTCGTTCCGGCGTGAATAACTGTGCCTTGGCGCGATAGTACGCCTCCATCGTCCCGTGATAGTCGAGGTGATCGTGACTCAGGTTGGTGAACGCGACCACCGCGAACTCGAGTCCATCGACTCGACCCTGGTCAAGTGCGTGACTCGACACCTCGAGGGCGAGGATCGACCTCGCGGCCGAATCCTCGAAGCCGCGCACGATGGTGTCGATGCTCCGAAAGAGTTCGGGCCCGGCCGGCGTCGTTCGCAGGTTCGTCAACGTCCCGATGTTCGCACCGTTCCACCCCAGACCCTTCGCCAGTTGGGCCACGATTGTGGTCACGGTCGTCTTACCGTTGGTCCCCGTCACACCGACGAGCTCGACCTGGCGGTCCGGGTGACCGACGATCGCCGCACTTACGTGGGCCACCATCGCGCGCACCTGGGTTGGCGGGACGACAACGACCGGCACGCCGACGTCCATCGGCACCGTCGCCATGACGGCCACTGCACCGCGGGCGACGGCGTCGGCGGCGTAGCGCACACCGTCGTCGCGAGAGCCGGGAACGGCCAGGAAGAGGGTCCCTGGACCACACGCCCGCGAGTCAATCTCGACGCGATCGATCTCGACACTCGCTGTAACGATGTCCAAGGGAGCGTCGTCAAAGAGGTCGCCGAGTTGCATCACGTGACGTCCGAGGCGATCGAGGCCAGTCCCTTGAGCGGCTTCACGGTGATTCCCGACGACGGAATCGCGTAGTGGTGCAGCGCGTAGGACATCACTTGTTGAAAGACCGGTGCCGCGGCGGTGCCTCCGTACACGGTCGTCAACGGACGTTCGACCACCACGATCATCGAGAGTACCGGGTGGTCGGCCGGAGCGAATCCGACGAAGGTGGCGTCGAACTGACCCGATAACAGCAGATCCTTGCCCGGGTACGGGATCGTCGCCGTACCCGTCTTGCCAGCGACCGGGTAGCCCGGAATGATCGCGTTGGTGCCGGTTCCCGCGAGAACCACCTGTTCGAGCATCTTGGTCAACGTCGCTGACACCGCCGGGGTCACCACTTGTCGGGTCTTGCTCGGGGGCGCGGCTCGCACGGCACCATTGGCCAGGACGTAGCCACGTACGAGCTTTGGTTCGACGAAGACGCCGCCGTTCGCGATGGCGTTGTAGGCGTCGAGCACTTGGATCGGTGGAACGGCGTCGACCTGTCCGATTGGCATCGCGGCCATGTCGCTCGCAAACCAATTATTCGCGTTCACGAGAAGTCCGGCCGTCTCGCCAGGGAAGTTCAGCGTAGTCAACTGACCGAAACCCAAACGCTCGACCTGGCTGAGCAGACCCGCTTCACCGAGTCGATTGGTGATCTTGTAGGTACCGATATTGGAGGACTGCGCGAGGATCTGGGTGGCGGTGAGATGTTCGAGTCCGTGGTTTTCGGCGTCGTGGAAGAGCCGACCGCCGACAATGATGCTGTTAGGGATCGTGAAGACGGTCGTGGGCGTGATGATGCCCGCTTGTAGAGCGGCCGAGAACGTCACGGCCTTGAAGACCGAACCCGGCTCGTAGGCGTAACTGAACGCTAGGTCGTTGATCGTCTGCTCGATGCCCGGTACCCCGACCGAAACTCCCCATGACGGGACCTTACCGAGGACCCCGGGCTTGGCGCGGACGTTGACCAGGGACGCATTGGCCAAGATCTCGCCGGTGTGAACGTCCATCACCACGGCGGTGCCCGCTACGGCGTCCGTGGACGCCAGCGCGTGCGCGAGAGAGCGTTCGGTGACGAACTGCAGCGACGAGTCGATCGTCAGCTCGAGACCGACGCCCGGCTTGGCCTTCTTGATGACGGTCGTGTGAGTGCTGGGCAGGTTCACGCCCGACGCCGATACGAAAGCGCGCGTGATGCCGGTCTGGCCCGCCAAGAGCTTTTGGTATTCGTACTCCAGTCCGGCCGAACCAACCCCCGAAGCATTGACCCCACCAAGGAGGGCCGTCGCCTCGGCACCGTTGGGATACGAGCGAATCGAGGAGTTCTGCACGACGATACCGGGGAAGTTCATCGTCGCAAGTTGACGACCCATCGTCAAGTCGAGGTGATTGTTGATGACGACGTAGCCGTGTCGCTCCGAGAGCAGCCGCGTCAACTGACTGACGGGCACGCCGACCATGGGTGACATCGCCCGCGCCTCGGTCATGGGATGGGCGATCTGGAAGTCGTCGGCGATGACGAGTGACGTCGGCCTCGAGACGGCCAAAATCTGCCCGTAGCGGTCGTAGATGCCAGCTCGCAGCGCCGTCGTGACCAGATCCTCGCGGACTTGCCCGACGGAGAGCCGAGCGTAGTGCGCATGATCGACGATCTGGATCATGAAGAGGCGCACCGCGAGCAACGCGAAGACCGCCATGAGCGAGAATCGAAGTAGTCGGATGCGACGCACCGAACGGCTGGTCCCGACCGACGATGCTGTCCTGCTACGGGGCCGCCGTGGAGGCGTCGCGGCTCGCGGGCTCACCGACTCGACCTTGATGTGACCGGTGCGTACCCGTTGAACTGCGGTAACGGCAGCGGCCTCTCAAGCGACGTGGCGGGAACTTGCGTTACCGATGTGGGGTCAACGAGATGCAACGCGCCAGCTTTGGACGCGATCTGACTCGGTGCTGAGGCATTAGTCATGGACCCTACCTGCACGGCGTAGTTCGACTGCGCCTGCAAGAGCGCGCTCTGGAGTCGTTGGACTTCGACCTGACGGTTAGCGACCACCATGCTTCCACCGAGCGATACCACCAACGCCACACCCATAATGATGATCGACCGAAGAGCCGGGGACGCATTCCGCCACCCAGTCCGTACTCGTGGCTCACGAGTCACCGTTGCGCGGTGCCCCGCGGCTCGAACGGTCGGCCGGCTCGGCGAACCGAGCCGTCGTTCGACGCGTCGGGGGAAAGTAATGACGCTCATCGCGCTAACTTCCATCCGACGCGTAGTCGAGCCGATCGCGCCCGGGGATTGGACGCAATCTCATCGGGGCGGGCCAAGACGGCACTCGCCCGTAGGATCCGCGCGGACGGGACCGCTCCGCAGACGCACCCGAGTTCTGGTGGGCAGTGGCAGCCGCCCGTCGAAAGTTCGTGTAGGAACGACTTGACAGCGCGATCCTCGCCTGAGTGGTACGAGATCACTATCAACGCTCCGCCGGACGCGAGCGAGTCAAAAGCCGCCTGGAGGCCGTCGTCGAGCTGGCCCTGCTCATCGTTCACTGCAATCCGTAGTGCTTGGAACACCCTGGTCGCGACGTTGCCGCGACGTCGAGCTGGTATCGGTACCGCGCGCTCGACGAGGGCGACCAACTCGCCGGTCGTCGTTGGACGACCTTCTCGAATGGCGGTTGCGATCGCACGCGCGAATCGACCCTCACCGTTGACTCGCAACAGCTGGGCCAACTCTTCTTGCGAGATGCGCGCGATTAACTCGGCGGCGGTCTCGCCGGTCGTTGGGTCCATGCGCATATCGAGGGGAGCGTCAAAACGGAAGGAGAACCCCCTCGACGGGTCATCGAGTTGGTGTGACGAGACACCGAGGTCCATCAAGACCCCGACGACCAGTGAGGCGGCGAGGAAGTCGTCGTTGGCTCGGATCACGGCGGGCACGTCGGCGAACGACGCCGACACGATTCGTGAGCGGTCAGCGAACGGCGCGAGACGCGCCACCGCCGCTGCGCGGGCCTCGGGGTCTCGGTCGATGCCGAGAATCCTCACGCGCTCGATGGCCTCGAGTATCGCTGCGGCGTGCCCACCGCCACCCAACGTGGCGTCGATGATGACGCCGCCCGGCAGCCCACGGCATATCTCGACGATCTCCTCGACGAGGACCGGGCGGTGGTAGGACTCGTCAGACATCGTGGCCCTCACGATGGTCTCGCGTCGTGGTCCCAGTGTCCCGTGAGAGCGTCGCACGTATCCCTCGCCCAGCGCGAACGCGGTTGCCATCGTCATTCGACACCGTCTTTGAACATCCGTTCTGCCGGACCGACGGCGGTCGCGTATCGTTGCGGGTCCCAGAGCTCCACGTGATCCAACGCTCCGACTATGAGCACCTCGTCGCGCAGCGCACCGTATTCACGAATGACCGCAGGTAGCGCGAAACGGCCCTGACGGTCGAATTCGACGTCCGACGAGTTGGCGGCCCAGTACCGCGCCTGTTGACGATCCTGTGCACCCCCGCGACGGCTTTGGGCCAACCGCTCCTCCGTCTGTCGGGCGAACTCCCCGGGGGTCCACAGTGCGACACAACCCTCGGTATTGGGGCTGAGGTGGCCACCGCGCTCAAACTCGGAACGAAAGCGCGCGGGCAGGATGAGGCGGCCCTTGGCATCCAGCGAGTGCTGGAACTGACCAACGAACCCGAACACCTCGAACCTCCTCTAGGTCACCACTTGGCCCCACTTCGCGACACAATACACCACTTGACTCCTATTTGCACCACTTTTCGACCGAACGCCCCCCCCTCCCGACCCGAT
>JAJZSM010000013.1:11916-14246 GCA_021849765.1 Actinomycetes bacterium
GACGTCCCGGCGACCACGATTTCGTGGTCGCGCCATCTTCAAAACAGCGAGCCAGGTCCCGCGCCAAATCGGCGGCGCTGGTAACCGCGCGACGTCGGTTACGGGTTGGCGCCGCAGGCCCCACTCCCCCGGGACACCCTCGCCTGGTGCGTCTTTTGCCTCTTGGGGTGGTCGCACGTGATTCGAATCGACGCCTCGGCCATCGCCATCGTCAAACCGAGATCGTCAGTCGTTCTATCGACGTTGGTTCAGTCGACGAGTACCAATCGACGCGAGTGCCACGGTCCATCGACTGACACGAGTCGCTGCACGACTGCTTCTGCGTCGACGATGCCGAGCGATTCGATGGTGTGATGGTCGAGGGCGTCGGCGATCCCCGGGGGACGGTCCACCAGTCCCTCGATGAGCGGCAACGTCGATTGGCCGTGCAGCACCGTCGAGACGAACGTGCCCTCACGAACGCGCCACTGCGTGACACCGACCACCTTGCGGTGCTCCAAGAACACCTCGCCCGGTCCTCGCCCGGTGAAGCAGACCACGCTGAAGGCACCGTCGACCTCTAGCGGGCCCTCGTGGACGACGAGTTCGCCGTCAACCACGTCGCCGAGCGACTCCCGCCATCGCTCACCCGCGCGCCGCGATGTCTCGCGCAGGTCAATTGACCAGCGGGGATCATCGGCGGGAATCCACCAATCGACCCAGAGGTCTTCTGGTTGGAGTAGCACGATTCCACCACCGCCTCGACGTCGTCGAATGGCGCGCGACGATCGAAACCCGTTGGTCAGCAAATCCGCACGTTGTCGGCTACCGAGCACCACGGTGGGCTGGTTGACGTGCACGACGAACACCGTCGCTTCGGTGATCGCTCGCAACGCGTCGTAGTCGTAGAGTTCCTCGCCTTCGTCGACCGCTGCTGTCACGACGCCCGCGGCAGATAGGGTGCCCAGAGGGGATGCGAGTCGGGAAGATAGCGCCAACGCCACCAGAGTCCCTCGGGCACGCGGGGCTCGATCTGCAAGCGCCAGCCCAACTCCTCGAGCAGTCGATCGCCTTTTTGCATATTGTGCCGACGGCACGCCGCGACGACATTCGTCCACGAATGCTCCCCGCCCCGGCTCCGCGGGACGATGTGATCGATCGTGTCGGCGTGTTCGAGACAGTAGGCACACCGATAGCCGTCACGTAGCAGCAACGCCCGACGGGTCAGGGGCGGAGTGCGAACTTTCGTCGGTAGTTTGACCATCTCGCTCAAACGGACGATGGCTGGAATCGGGACTGTGACCGACGCCGATCGATAGACAACAGGATCGTCGTCGGTCGCGATCGGTTCGGCTCGGCCTCCGAGCACGAGGACCACCGCACGACGTTCGCTCACCAATTGGAGTGGCTCAAAGGTGGCGTTGAGTAACAAGACGCGACCCACTAGCCCAACCTACCTTGTGCTCCGTTGACGCCGCGACCACCTCGCAGCGTCAACGATCTCACGGGGAACGAGATGCGCCGTCGGCGAACCGCCAAAGGTGGCGAGTCGGAACTGCCAGTACGCGTCGTCGGGAATGGGTAGAAACGGTGTGCGTCGCCACCACCCCGTGCGCCGCAGCGCCCAGGCCGCGGCGATCACGACGGGGACGTCTCGTGGGTGATTCAACAGGTAGCGTGCGAATCTCGGCGGCCAAACGTTCATGACTCGACCCCGAGCCAGCCAACGTACGCAGCACCCAGGAGCGGTCCATCCGCGTCGAGGCCCGAGCGCTCGATGGTCAGGCCTCTCGTGTAGGGCATCGTCGACACGCGGGTGGCTGCCTCGTTCGCGCTGTTGAAGAACACGTCGCCGTAACCGAGCGCGACCGATCCCGCGACGTAGCACTTCGTGAAATCCAGTACCGACGCCAGCGTCCCGACCGCTCGACCGACGAGCTCGCCGACCTGTCGACGAACTGAGTCATCAGCCTCGCGTGGAGGACGTCCGGTCTTCGCCTCGATTGCGATCCCCGAGGCTTCGGCTTCGAGACACCCCCGACTGTGACAGTGACAGAGCCGGCCGCCGGGCACAACAGTGAGGTGGCCAACGTGACCCGCGTTACCACTCTCGCCGTCGAGGAGTCCTCCGTTCAACACGATCCCGCCACCGATGCCCGATGAGACGACCATGGACAGGTACGATCGCTGACCTCGAGCGGCGCCGACCGCACCTTCGGCGAGCGCGAGTGCTCGCGCGTCGCCCTCGATGAAGACGTCGCGCCCCGTGCTCTCGCGTAGGACATCACGCAATGGGAATTCGCGCCACTGGTCGATATTGACGGGTGACACTGTCGCACCGTGGTCGGTCA
>JAJZSM010000014.1 GCA_021849765.1 Actinomycetes bacterium
ACCGGCTCCACTTACGCAACTTCAGGTCCTTTGACGTCTCATGACACTCCTTCATAACCTGATCTTCCTCTACATCTGGATCCTGATCATCTCGGCGCTGTTGAGCTGGTTTCCCGCCTCAAACCAGAGCGGGGGACTAGGTACCGTTCGCCACTATCTCTCGATACTCACCGAACCGGTCCTGCGGCCCATCCGTTCGATCCTGCCGCGCCCGCGCGTCGGGGCCGTCGCTGTTGACTTCTCGGTGCTGATCGCTATCGTCGCGCTCGAGCTCATCAACTCCTTCATTCACTAGTTCGTCCTCGATCGTCCGACACACGGGCAGTATGGTGGCTGCATGGATACACCGGACAACGCCGCCTCTGCACTGGGCTCCATCGATACCGTCGCCTTCAAGGTCGGTATGCGGGGCTACAACGTCGACGAGGTGGACGAATTCCTCGAACGAGTCGCCGCCGAGGCGCGTCAGCTGCGTGACCAGTTGGCCCAGCAGCGCCAGCAGTTGCGCCAGGCGGCCGAGCGCATCAACCAGCTTGAGAGCGGTCGCGCAACGAGCGCCCCGGCGCCCGCACCGGTTAGCGCGAGCCCGGCGCCCGCGGTGTCGAGTCGCGGCGCCGAGCAGGTGTCCTCAATGATCGCGATGGCCCAGCAGTTCATCGAGCACGCCCAGGCCGAGGCCGAGGCCAAAGCCCGCGAACTGACCACGGCCGCCCAAGAGAGGGCCCGTGAGATCATCGTCGAGGCGCGTAGTCGCGCCGAGGATGAGGTGAATCGGCTCAACGGGCTCAAGCAGCGCCTCAGCGAAGATGTCGACAAGCTGGCCCGTCAGCTTGAGTCCGAGCGCACGCGCCTCGCGGGGGTGCTCAGCGAGTTCAGCCGATGGGTCGACACCGCGTTTCACGTTGGTGACACGTCGCGTCCGTCGTCGCCGCCTGCGGCCCCTGCATCTGCGCCTCCGAGCGCACCTCCCAGCGCACCGCCGCCCGCGCCGGGAGCGAGTGTGCGCGAGGCCCCATCGCCCACGGACAACGCCGGGCCAGCCACGGCGCCCCAACAGACGATCGGCCAGGTCCTCAACTTTGAACCGCGCGAGGATCGCTCCTGATCGAGTGCGTGACTGCTAGGGTGCGGCGCGCACTCTAAACCAAGGAGTTTCCATGCCCTCGAGCGCCCGCCCCAAGGCTCCCGCGAAGAAGTCCCCCGCTAAGAAGGCGGTCACGCCCGTCAGGGGCGCGCCGAAGACGGCCAAAGCCGCAACGAAGAAGGCGCCGGCCGCCGCCAAGAAGGCGCCGGCCAAGGCGATCTCGACGAAGGCACCGGCAAAGAAAGTCGCGGCGAAGAAGGCGTCTACTAAGTCCGCACTGCCCTCCCGAGTCCCCGCTAAGAAGGCGCCGGCCAAGGCCGCGACGTCGCGCCCGAGCGCGACCAAGGCCGCCGAGGCTAAGGCCAAGGCCCTCGCCGCCGCGAAGGCCAAGAAGGAGAAGGAGGCCCAGGCGAAGGCCGCCGCCAAGGCCAAGGCCGCCGAGGCTAAGGCCAAGGCCCTCGCCGCCGCGAAGGCCAAGAAGGAGAAGGAGGCCCAGGCCAAGGCCGCCGCCAAGGAGCGCGAACTCCAGCGCAAAGCCCGCGAGAAGGCCGCGGCCGAGGCGAAGAAGCAGCGTGAGATCGAGGCGAAGCGTCGAGTGATCGAGGCTGAGAAGGCACGCAAGCAGCGAGAGATCGAACGGCGCCATCACGAGGAACTCAAGCGACAAGAGCGTCGTGAGGCCGAGGAGCGCAAGCGCCAGGAGGCCCTGGAGCGCAAGATGCACTCTAAGCCCTACGCCGACGATGCGGCCTTCCTGGCTGAGGTGCGCGAGGCGCTCATCGAGGCGCGTGCGCTCACCGCCGGTCAGATCGCGGTGAGCGAGACCGAAGCCGACGAAATGCTCGTGGACCGTGAGCGGCTCGAGTACGACGACGAGGACGGCTCGAGCGTCGCTTCGGACATTCAGCGTGACCAGCTCAAGGAGTTTGCGGCGGCGCTGCGCACGAAGATCGACGAGATCGACGTGGCGCTGGCGCGTGTGGACGACGGAAGTTACGGACGCTGCGACGAGTGCTACGAACCCATTTCCAAGGCTCGTCTCCTCGCGCAGTTGCCCGTGTTCACTTGCGTGTCGTGTCGCGCCGCGGTCTAGACCCGCGCGTCAACTACGCCGTCGTGGCGACGGCCCTCATCGTGACTGCGGCCGACGCGCTGACCAAGGCGTGGGCGCGTCATGCACTCGCCGCTCACGACGTCCACGTGGGCGGACCCCTCTGGCTGCGCCTTGAGTTCAACCAGGGCGTCTCGTTCTCCTTCGGGCGATTCGGCGCCCTCACCACGATCGTGACGATCGTGGTGGCGCTCGTCGTGGGCGCGATCTCAATGCGCGCGCGACCCGGAGTGCCCTCGGTGGGATTCGGTCTGCTGATCGGCGGAGGAGTGGCCAACGTGATCGACCGCTTGGCGGCTAGCCCGCACGTCGTCACCGACTTTGTCGCGGTGGGCTCGTTTCCGGTCTTTAACCTCGCCGACGCCGCGATCACGGTGGGATTCATTGTGCTGGTGGTCGCGGTGCTGAGTGGTAAGAGGCTGATTCGGTGAGCGACGACGAGAACGAGATCCTCGAACTGGTGATCCCCGAAACCCTGGTGGGTTGGCGCGTGGATCGCGCCCTGGCGATGCTGACTGGTCGTTCGCGGGCCGAGACTCTGCGCCTCGTCGACGCCGGTCTAGTGACCGTGGGCGGGCGCGTGCTGACGAAGGCCTCCACGCCCCTCGAGTTCGGTCAGCACCTCGAGGCCGTGATACCACCGTTGCCCACCGGCGAGGTCGAGCCAGACGCCTCGGTCGTCGTGGACGTGGTGCGAGAAGATGACGATTTCGTCTTGATCAACAAGCGCGCCGAGCAGGTGGTTCATCCGGGTGCAGGTCAGAGCACCGGCACGCTGGTCGCCGGATTGCTCGCTCGCTACCCCGAGATGGCCCGCCTGGTCAACGAGGGGCTGTGTGAAGCGCCCCGGCCCGGGATCGTGCACCGCCTGGACAAGGGGACGTCGGGCCTGCTCGTCGCGGCCCGTACGCCTGCGGGGTATCTCTCGCTGTCCGAACAGGCGTCATCGCACACGATGGTGCGTACCTACTGGGCGATGGCTGAGGGACACTTGGGCGACGACCGTGGCGTGATCGATGCCCCGATCGGTCGATCGCTGCGCGAGCCGACGATGATGGCGGTGCGCGGCGACGGGCGCGTCGCACGGACCCACTACGAGGTGATTGAGCGCCTGGACTCGCCCCACGCGGCCACCCTCGTTCAACTGCACCTCGAAACCGGACGCACGCATCAGATCCGCGTGCACCTAGCAGCGATCGGTCATCCCGTGGTCAATGATCAACGGTATGGACACCGCCGCGAGCGGCGTCTCGCGGAGGGGCGATTCTTCTTGCACTCGCGATCGCTCTCTTTGCGCCACCCGCGCACCAATGAAGTGGTCACCGCGGTCGTCACACTGCCCGATGATCTGCTCGCCCTAGTGGGCGGGACCCGCTGGGCCTAGGCGATGTCGTGGGCCGCGACGACGCTCTCGTCGTCGCGCAGCAGCGCAAGGGCCTCTTCCTCGGCTCGGCGCACGCGCCGCACGCCGATGTCGAGCTTGTTGGCCGTCGCCTGTAGCGATAGCGGCGTCGAGCCATTGAGCCCGAAGCGCAGGTTCAGCACTTCGCGCTGGAGGTCGTTGAGACGGTCGAGCGCGCCGTGGAGCTGGTCGTCGAGCATCGTCTGCTCGATCTCTCCGACCCAGTCGTGCTGGCTCGGTGCGACCAGGTCGCCCAGGGTGGTCGCCGAGTCCGAGGACGCTGGCTGGTCCAGGCTGGCGGTCACGCCGGCCAGTCCGCGCAGGTTCTCACGTTCGGCCTTGGACATGCCGGTGGCTTCGGTCAGCTCGTCATCGGTGGGTTTGCGTCCGAAGAGCGAGGTCAACTCGGCCGTCGTGGCCTCGAGGCGCTGAAGCTGCTCGCCGACCTCGAGAGGGATGCGGATGGTGCGGCCGTGCTGCTGGACGGCGCGCTGGAGGGCCTGTCGGATCCACCAGGTGGCGTAGGTCGAGAATTTAAAGCCCCGCTCCCAGTCGAACTTCTCAACCGCGCGCAGCAGTCCGAAGGTGCCTTCCTGGACGAGGTCGACCATCTCGACGCCGCGGTCCTGGTAGCGACGTGCCCAGTGCAGGACCAGTCGTAGGTTCGCCGCGACCATCTGCTTCTTGGCCTCCTCGTCGCCGGCGGTCACGCGCTTGGCCAACTCGACCTGCTCGTCGTAGTTCGGCATGGGGTAGCGGTCGAGGTCGCGCATCAACAGACCTAGCATGTCGTTGGTGTTTACTGCGCTTCGACGGACTGTCGTCATGGCCCCTCCTCGCTGGTGGCACGGCCCGCCGGTATTTCTCCTACGGACGCATATCTAATTTACCACGCTCGCGAACGTCGATCAAGGCATTACCGCACTATGGGTGCGCCGCAGCGGGGCGTTGCCGCGCACCTGATCAACCATGTCAGCCAGGGTGAAGCTGGCGAGGTGCTCGCGCATGTGCGCGCCCACATCGGCCCAGACCGCGCGCAGGACGCACTGGCCCTCGTGGTCGCAGGCGCCGTCGGCGTGGGGCTCGCCGAAGTCGCCTGCGACGATGGGCCCGTCAACCGCGGCCACCACGTCGGCCAGAGTGATCGATTCGGCGCTTCGCGCCAGGACGTAGCCTCCGCCGACGCCGCGCTTGGAGTGCACCAGGCCCACGCTCTTGAGCGTCAGAAGGATCTGCTCGAGGTAGGGCTGGGGCAGTCCGGTGCGTTCCGCCAGGTCACGAACGGAAACCGGAGCGGTGCGGTTGTCGCGCAGGGCCAGGCTGAGCAGCGCGCGGCTCGCGTAGTCCCCGCGGGTGGAAACTCTCACATCGGAAGTCTAGTGACGAGCCCTACGAGGGGTTGGCCGATGACCGGCCCCGCGTCTGGCACACTGCGTAGGTGGAAAAAGAGCGAAATGAGAACGTGTCGGTGAACCCCGACGAGGTGCTGTCACCCGGTGAAAACGCCGAGCCCACCGAGGAAACGACTGACGAGACAACGGATTTCATCAGCCAACCGGCAAAGGTGATGCGCATCGGCTCGATGGTCAAGACGCTGCTCGACGAGGCGCGCAGCGCCCCCCTCGACGAAGCGGGCCGGGGGAGATTGCGCGAAATCTACGAGACTTCAATCCGCGAGCTCTCGAGCGCGCTGTCGCCGGACCTCTCGGGCGAGCTCGCGCGAATGGCGCCACCCTTCGTGGAGGGCGTACCGACCGAGTCCGAGCTACGCATCGCTCAGGCCCAGCTGGTGGGCTGGCTCGAGGGCCTCTTTCACGGCATCCAGGCCTCCCTCTTCGCCCAGCAGGCCGCGGCGGCCGCTCAGCTGGAGAAGATGCGCGATCGGGCGTTGAACTCCGGGGGCAGCGACCCGCGCGCGGGCACTTACCTCTAGGGGGCGTGGTGAGCACGCGCGTCGCGCGAGGCGTCCGACGAGACGTGGCGGGTTGGTGATGGGCGAGGGCTTCGTCCATCTGCACAACCACACCGAGTACTCGATGCTCGATGGCGCCGCGCGCATCGATGAAATGGTCCTCGCAGCCAAGGCCGACGGCCAGAACGCGATCGCCATCACTGATCACGGCAACCTCTACGGGATTATCGACTTCTATCAGAGCGCGCGCAAGCACGGGCTGACGCCGATACTCGGGCTCGAGGCCTACATGGCCGCTTCGAGCCGTTTCGATCGCCCGCCGCGGCGCGGCAAGATCGACGACACCGGCGGCGAGACCGAAGGGGGCCAGAAGCTTTACCACCATCTCACGCTGCTGGCCGAAACCAACGAGGGCTATCGCAACCTACGTGAGCTCTCGTCCATGGCCTACCTCGAGGGCTACTACTACAAGCCCCGCGTCGACTGGGAGCTCCTCGAACGCTACGGTCGCGGCCTCATCGCAACCTCGGGTTGCCTCGGTGGGGTTGTGCTCCAGGCCCTGGTACGCGACGACTACGACAAGGCTCGCGACCTTGCCGCGCGCCTGCAGGGCATCTTCGGACGCGAGAACTTCTTCATCGAACTCCAAGACCACGGACTCGCCGAGCAGACGCGCACCAATCCCCAGCTGGTGCGCATCGCCCGCGAGCTCGACGCGCCGCTGTTGGCCACCAACGACTTGCACTACGTGCGCCACGGTGACGCCGAGATGCACGACGCCCTGCTGTGCATTGGCACGGGTTCGCTGGTCGCGGACCCCGACCGGTTCCGCTTCGCCAGCGACCAGCACTACCTCAAGAGCGCCGCCGAGATGCGTTACCTCTTCCGCGAGCTGCCCGAGGCCTGTGACAACACCTTGGCCATTGCCGAGCGCGTCGACGTCACTATCGAGTTCGACAACGACGCGCTACCCGAGTATCCGATTCCGCCCGAGTTCGCCGGCGCCACCCACAAGGAGGGGGCCAACGCTCTTCTTCGCGAGCTCGCGATGCGCGGCGCGCGCGAGCGCTACGGGGACGTGCTTTCAGGTGAGGTGCTCGATCGACTCGACTACGAGCTCGGCGTTATCGCCGACATGGGCTTTTCGGACTATTTTCTCGTCGTATGGGATCTCATCCGCCACGCCCGCGAGCGCGGGATTCGAGTGGGTCCGGGCCGGGGCTCGGCCGCCGGTTGCTGCGTGGCCTACTGCCTGCGCATCGTTGATCTGGATCCAATTCGATACGGTCTGATCTTCGAGCGTTTCCTCAATCCGGGCCGCAGGCAGATGCCCGACATCGACATGGACTTTGATGAGCGCTACCGCGGGGACATGATCCGCTACGCCGCTGAGCGCTACGGCAGCGACCACGTCGCCCAGATCGTCACCTTCTCGACGATCAAGGCGCGCGCTGCGGTGCGCGACGCCGCGCGCGTGCTCGGTTACCCGCCCCAGCTTGGCGACAAGATCGCCAAGGCCATGCCGCCACTCGTGATGGGCCAGGACCTGCCCTTAGAGGCGTGCTTTAGCCCGATGGCCGGCTACGAGGGGCGCTACGCAGAGGCCGCTGAGCTGCGTGCGCTCTACACGGGCGACCCCGAAGTGACCCACGTGATCGACGTGGCCAAGGGCTTCGTCGACAAGCGTCGCCAGGACGGCATTCACGCCGCGGCCGTCGTGATCACCAAGGAGCCCGTTCTCGAGTACGTGCCGGTCCAACGTAAGGCCGGTGCGAACGGTTCGATCGACGACGCGCCGATCGTCACTCAGTATGAGGCCACGGCGATCGAGAAGCTCGGACTGCTGAAGATGGACTTTCTGGGGCTGCGCAACCTCGCGATCATCGAGCGGGCCCTCGAGCACATCCGGCGTCGTCATGGCGTAGAAGTCGACATCGATCACGTGCCTCTCGACGACCCGAAGGTCTACGCGATGCTTCAGCGCGGCGATTCGATCGGGCTCTTCCAGCTCGAGGGCGACAAGATGCGCCAGTTGATGCGCCGGCTTGCGCCGACGAGTTTTGACGACATCGCGGCGCTGGTGGCGTTGTATCGGCCTGGACCGCTGAGCGAGAACGTTCACAACGATTACGCGGATCGAAAGAATCACCGCCAGGACGTCAGTTACGACCATCCTGATCTTAAGGAGATCCTTGGCGAGACCTACGGGCTGATGATCTACCAGGAGGACATCATGCGCGTGGCGACCAAGATCGCCGGTTTCTCCATGACCGAGGCCGACGACCTGCGCAAGGCCTGCTCGAAGAAGATTCGCGAGATGATTCAGGCCCAGCGCGCGAAGTTCGTCGAGGGCGCCGTGCGTGAGGGCTACGGGCACGCGCTGGGCGGGGCGATCTTCAACAAGATCGAGCCCTTCGCGGACTACGCGTTCAACAAGAGCCACGCCTACGGATACGCACTCATCGCCTACCAGAACGCGTGGCTCAAGGCGAACTATCCGGTGGAGTACATGGCCGCTCTGCTGACGTCGTTTCGCGACGACAAGGACAAGGCGGCGATCTATCTCAACGAGGCCCGCCAGATGGGGATTTCCGTCGGCGTACCCGACATCAACCACTCCGACGCCGACTACTCGCCGAGCCCGACTCAGGACCAGACGATCCTCTTCGGCCTCGCTGCGGTGCGCAACGTCGGTGAGTCGCTGGTGGAGAAGATTGTCGCCGAGCGCGACGCCGGCGGAGCGTTCACGTCGATCTATGACTTCGTGCGGCGCGTCGACCCCGTGGTTCTGAATCGTCGTACGATGGAGTCCCTGATCAAAGCCGGTGCTTTCGACGCCATGGGGCTGCCCCGCCAGGGGCTGCTCCTGCGCATCGACGAGATCGTCGAGGTGACCATGGCGCGTCGGCGCGACCTGGCGCTCGGTATCTCGACCCTCTTCGCCTTTGGCGACGGCGACGGGCGCGACGACTGGGAGGGCACCGAGATCCCGGTGAGTGATCTCGAGTTCGATTCGTCGGTCAAGCTCGACTTCGAGCGTGAGATGCTGGGCACATTCATTTCCGACCACCCGCTCTACGCCGTTGAGTCGGCGCTCGCGGCCAAGACCGACGGAACCATCGTCGCGGTGCGCGAACGTGCTGAGGACCTCGCGCGTCTCGGGCGTCCCGTGACCGTTGGCGGCTTGTTGAGCGAGGTCCAGATCCGCACCACCAAGTCAGGTCAGCAGTATGCGCGTGTCGTACTCGAGGACCTCGGCGGGGCGATGGAGATCATCTTCTCGGCGAAGAAGTTTCAAGAGTGCAGCGGCTTTCTCGCCAAGGACAACGTCGTCCTGATCAAGGGTCGACTTGATCACCGCGACGACGAGGTGCGATTCAGCGCCCTGGACGTCACCCAGCTTCGCGCGGCGCGCCTAGATGAAGAACTACGCCTGACTCTGCGTCCCGAAGATGTGACCGCGGCCACGATCGCGACTTTGCGCGAAATCCTGGTGCGATATCCGGGGCCCTCGCCGGTCATCGTTGAGACCGGAACAGCGGGAAAAGCCTTTAAATTGGGGCCGGAATTCAACGTAAACATTGCGGGCGTGGTGGGAGATTTACGGAGCGAATTCGGGCGAAACGTCATTAAGGCCTAGCCCAGATTGCCGGGGTCGCCACGTCCCGTAGAATGGGACCTATGGCAATGACCGTCACCACGAAGGACACCACCGCCCTCAGCGACGCGGAACTCGCCGAAATGGCCGACCTCTGCGTCGACCGTGAGCCCAACTTTGACATCGGCTTCCTCTCCAAGCAGCGCGAAGAGTGGGTGCTCGTGACTTGCGCGCGCGAGGGAAGCAAGTTGCGCGGCTACTCCTTCGGCACGCTTGAGCGAATCGGAGGTACGCCGTCGCTGCTGCTGGGTCTGCTTCTTGTCGAGCGCAACGCGAAGAGCGACCAGACCTTGAAGGCCATTTTGCACGATCAGTTTCGTCGGGCGTTGCTCGCTTTTCCCGACGAGGACGTCCTACTCGGCGCTCGTCTCACCGCGCCTGACGGCTTTCGCGCGTTCCTGGGCCTTGAGGACATCGTGCCGCGCAAGGGTTATCGTCCAACCGGTGAGGACCGTGCCTGGGGTCGACGCCTGGCCAAGCGCTTCGGCGCGGAGAAGGCGATCGACGATCAGACGTTCGTGATGACCGTGCCGGCGGGCCCCGTGGGCTGCCTGGACTACGTCGCCGCGAAGGGTGCGATCCCCGAGGGCGCCAGTGAGTTCTTCGATGGACTTGAGCCGGACAAGGGTCAGCGACTGGTGGTCTTTGGTTGGGCGATGGCCGAGGCGCTCGCCTCGGGCAAGCTGCCGCGCTAGCTAATTGCGCGGCAAGAGGCCGGTACAGCTCTTGTAACAGTGCCCGTCAATGGGCGACGACAGCGTGGTGAGCACGTAGGTCGGTCGAAAGCCCAGCGCGGTGCTGAGGTCCTTACCCGCGAGCGACGTGCGACGGGTTGCCTCCATCGTGCGGATCGCGTGCGTGTCCTCGCACAACAACCAGACGTCGTCGCCGAACCACCCGAAGCGCACCCACGTCGAGCCGTCCTCGATGCGCCGCAACAGTTGAGGGCCGCGATCGGCCGCGATGAGAGCGACACTGGGTCGCTCGCCGCGAAACTCCCAGTAGGGGGCGCTCGGGCCGCGAAAGCCGAAGAGAGGACCGTCAGAGGGAGTGGACAGCTCTTCGAGCCACTTGCGCACTCGGCGACCGTGATAGCTGCCCAAACGGCGTGGCAGGTCAGCCAGGCTGACCGCCTCGGGTTGGGCAAGGTCGGTTCGCTCGATGTCCGCGGCGAGTTGACCCTCGACGACGTCGAAAGCGACGAGGTCGGTCTCGAGGTCCTCGGGCCAGGGGATGCGCCAGCGCACGATGGTCTGCGACGCGAGGTCCACCACGGTCGTCGACTCATTCGTCGAGCCCAGGACGAGCCCGAACATGGTTGATCCCGGTGTTAAATCGACGGTGGGGTAGTGGGGCATCCGTTCGACGAGTTGACGGATCGCCCGGGCCGCCGGGTCGCGCGAGAAGAGAGCCATCAGCCTCCCAACTCCTCTAGTTGCGCTCTCAGGTTGGTGACGGTACGCACGGGCTGGAAGCACGCGCCCCCGTGACAGACGTAGGCCGCGCCCGCCACGCGACCCTCGAGGAGCGGTGACGAGTTGGAGCCGGTAATCACGACGCTACGGGGCACGACACTCAATCGTACGTGCTCGAGAAGATCATTCGGCGGCCCAGGAACGACGATCTCCACACCCTCGAGGACGAAGCGCGCTGCCGCGACGAGGTCGGCCACCGCGCGCGGGTGCTGACTAATCAGCGTCGCGCCGAGGACGACGAGTCGATGGGCGGCGGCCTGTCGATCGGGGTCGGCGTCGATCAGAGCCAGTCGCGCGAGAGCACGCGTGGCAGTGGCGTGACTCGAGGGACCGGCGCCGTCGAAGATTTCCTTGGGGCGCGTGAGCAGGTCCTTGGCGAGGTCGCTCGAGGAGAACACACCGGAGCCGCGCTGAGGGCTCTGCGCGGTGGGCACCTCGCCGTCCCAGTAGTGGGCGAGGAGATAGTTCGCCGTCTCGCGCGCTCGCTGGAGCCAGAGGTCGTCGCCGGTCGCCTCGAACGCGTCCACGAGAGCATCAGCGAGGGCGGCGACGTCAGCGAGCGTGGCGTGGACGCTGCGGTGCTGGGTGCGATAGAGCACGCCGCGTGCGGCGTGGCTCGAGCCAAGGCGCTCGAGTAGATCGAGCGCGACGTCGCGGTACCTCGCGTCACGCATGGCCAAGCACGCCGAAGCGAATTGGGCGTTCCACTCCAAGATGACCTTGTCGTCGCGTTCGGGTTGGACCCGTTGGGCACGCGCGTTCCGCAGGGCGACCAGCGCGTCGGCGAGCTCGCGCGGCGTGATGAAGGGATCATTGTCACCGAGACGCGGGACCGAGCGCCCCTCGAGGTCGCCGTCTGCGGTTATCGTCCAACGATTGAGTGCATTCTCGAGATCCGCGCTGCGCCCGGCCGCGCGCAGCGCGTGTGCGACCTCCTCGGGGGTCCAGGTAACGTGACCTCCCTCGAGCCCCGCCGCGTCGGCGTCGAGGGACGCGGCGTATCCATCTGGCACGGCGAGTTGGTCGAGGACAAAGTTCACCGTGGAAGCGGCGACCTCGCGCCAGTCTTCTCGCGCGTAGCGACGCGCGGCGTTCGCGTAGGTCCGCGCGAGGAGGGCCTGGTCGATCAGCATCTTCTCGAAGTGGGGAACGTGCCACTTACGGTCCACGCAGTAGCGGGCGAAGCCGCCACCGATGTGGTCGTAGAGGCCGCGGCGGGCCATCGCGTCCAGCGTGAGCGACACGGCGTGCGACGCCGTGTCGTCTGAGTCGATCAGGGCCCCGAGCAGACCCGGGTGGGGGAACTTGGGGGCCCCGGAGAATCCACCGTCCGGATCGAGGGTCTCGACGAGTTCGTCACGCAGCCGTCGGCGTGCGGCTTCCAGATCCAGAACTCCCTCGTGGGCGAGCAGGTGGTCGACGAAGGCGACCTCGCGCACGAGGGCTTCACCGAGCTCCTCGGCTTGATCAATGACGGCGTCTCGCTGAACCTCCCAGGCGTTGGCGAGGGCGCGCAGCAGACGTGGGAAACCGATCTGGTTGGGCCGATCGTTCGGCGGGAAGTACGTTCCGGTGAAGAAGGGTCGGCCATCGGGCAACATAAAGACCGACATCGGCCATCCGCCGTGACCGCTCGACAGCTGGGTGGCGGTCATGTAGAGCGCGTCAACGTCAGGGCGCTCCTCGCGATCGACCTTGATGGGCACGAAGTGCTCGTTGAGCAGCGTGGCCGTCTCGTCGCTCTCGAAGGACTCGTGGGCCATCACGTGGCACCAATGGCAGGCCGCGTAGCCCACGGAGAGGAAGATCGGCCGATCGCTTGAACGGGCCAGTTCGAGGGCGTCCTCACCCCAGGTCCACCACTTGACGGGGTTATCGGCGTGATCGCGAAGGTAGGGTGAGCCGAGCTGCTCTTTGACGTCACGAAGTCGTGGCACGTAGCGACATTAGAGGTCGCGGCGCGTCGTCTCGGACGGCGAGACGAAATCGGAGGTGGACATGACTACAACACTGCGGTGGGGCGTCATTGGTACGGGCCGCATCGCACGCACCTTCGCGAGCGACCTCTCTTTCATTGACGACGGAACTATCGCGGCGGTGGGCTCACGCACTCTTTCCGTAGCGCAGCGATTCGCTGCCGAATTCGGGGTTGACGCCGCCCACGGGTCCTATGAGGAACTGGTCGAGGACCCCGGCGTGGAGGCTGTCTACGTGGCCACGCCGCACCCGATGCACTACGCCAACGCTCGTCTCGCCCTCGAGGCGGGAAAGCCGGTGCTCGTCGAGAAGGCGTTCACGATGACCGTAGACGAAGCGGTCGACTTGGTGGCGATCGCGCGCCGGCGGGGCCTGTTCTTAATGGAGGCGATGTGGACGCGATTCCTGCCCCATATTGAAGCCCTGCGTGAGATCGTGCGCTCGGGCGAGCTCGGTGAGATCGTGGAGGTCATCGCCGACCATGGAAAGTGGTTTGAGCAAGATCCGACCTCGCGACTCTTCGCGCCCGAGCTCGGTGGTAGTGCGATGTTGGACCTCGGGGTCTATCCCGTGTCCTTCGCCTCGATGATCCTGGGAACGCCCACTCGGGTTGTCGCGATGGTGACACCCGCCTTCAGCGGGGTGGACGCCATCGCTTCGGCGGTGTTGGGATACGGCACCGGGGCGCAAGCCATCGTGACTTGCACGTCGTCGGCTCGTAGTGCCACGCGCGCGAGCGTGGTGGGAACGCAGGGACGCGTCGAGATCGAGGGCGACTTCTACGCGCCGTCTTCACTGCTCATCATTCCACGCTCGGGGGACCCGCGTCGCATGGATTTCGTCACCCAGGGACGCGGTCTGCAATATCAGGCGAGCCACGTCGCGTCGCTCATTGCGGCGGGACGCACTGAAAGCGACGTGATGCCCCTCGATGAGTCCATCGCCGTCATGGGTACGATGCGGCGAATCATCGAATCCTGACGTCACCCGCGGGGATTCGTGTCCAATGGCTGGTGCGCCTGCGCGTCAGACACTGAAGCGACATGCTATTTTCACCAACTGGACGTTTCGTTCACGAAACGACCATGAAGTGCCAAAAACAATCGGTGCCGCGGGGCACCACAGAAGGGTTGGGGAGAATGAATTTTAGAACAGGAAGGGCTCTCGCGTCCGTCGCGCTGGTTGGCAGTTTTGTCATCGCCATGTTGCCGGACGTGAACAGCGCAGGAGCAGCAACCAAGACGGTATCGGCGAGCACGTTCAACACGAGCTTTTCGACCATGAAGTTGCTCAAGGGTCTCGTGCACAAGGGTAAGGGCAGCATCGCCGTTATCCTGCCCGACACCGTGACGTCGGCTCGCTACACCGAGTTTGACGCACCGTACCTCAAGGCCGCTTTCAAGGCTGCGGGTATGACGCCCAAGCAGTACGTGGTTCAGAACGCGCAGGGTAGCCCCAGCACGCAGTACACCGACGCCCAGGCGGACATCGCCAAGGGCGCCAAGGTGCTGGTCTTGGACCCGCTCGACTCGACGACCGGAGCGGTGATTGAGGCCTACGCGCGTGCGCGCGGCGTGGCCGTCATCGACTACGACCGTCTGACTCTGGGCGGGGCTCGCAGCT
>JAJZSM010000323.1:0-1944 GCA_021849765.1 Actinomycetes bacterium
ACACGAGCCCGCCGGCACGAGTCGTCCGTGCTGGGCCAGTGCGTCGCAGAGGTCGATCAGGCGCGTTCCCGCGCCGACGACGACGCTCGAGGACGAGTTGTCAACTCGTACGCGAGAGAGCGGAGTCACGTCGATGACCAATCCGTCGTTGCACGAATAGCCCGCGTAACTGTGTCCGCCGGACCTCGAGGTGACGGCGATGCCGTGCTCGCGCGCGAAGGCGAGACAGCGAGCGACGTCGTCGTTGGAGGCGCAGTAGGCAATTCCCTGGGGACGTGATGGTGCCACCGCCAGGTCGAAGAGGAGTCGGCTCTGCGCGTAGGCGCCGTCACCGGGTCGCACCAGGGTGCCGCGCAGGCTACGGACCAGTCGTCGCCACTCGATCTCGCTCGCGGGGCGTTGCGGCATCGTCGTGGGGCTCGAGGCGGGAGTCGTCGACGCGCCGCCCGAGAGCGCGGCGCCCGCTACGCCAAGCCCGAGCGCCCCCCAGGTGGCCCCGCGCGCAAGGAACTGGCGGCGGGTGGGTGCGTCCATGGGCTGACGATAGTGCTCGTCGCGTAAGGCACGGGCCCCGTCGGACACGTCAAAGGTGAACAGAGGAGGATCATGGTTGAGGTCATCGACAGTGGGCGGAGTCGCGCGGGGCTGTGGCGAGGAGCGGTCGCGGCCGTCGTCGTGGGCGCCGCGCTGGTCGTCAGTGCGGTCCTCGTGCGTCATCCGGGATCGACCGTGGTCGCGTCGACCGTCACGGTCACCGGCAATGGAACCGCGCAGGGCGCGCCCGACACGCTTAGCTATCAGATCGGGGTGAACTCGACAGCCATAACGGCCTCGGCCGCCCTGGAGGAGAACAATGCTCGGGTGGGAGCTCTCGAGTCCTCGCTCATCGCGAACGGGATTGCGCGAAAGGACATGCAGACGACGGGTCTTGACATCTCGACCAACACGAACTCGTCGGGAGTTGTCACTGGCTTTACCGTCAGTGACGTTCTGAGTGTCGTGACTCATCGTCTGGCGAGCGCGGGTCGGACCCTTGACGCCGCCGTGCGCGTCGCTGGCAACGGCGCCCAGCTCTACGGGGTCACGTTCTCGTTGTCGAACCAGTCTCGAGTCCTGGCCGCGGCACGTGCGGACGCGATAAAGAACGCGCGGGCGGCCGCGGGAGAATACGCGAGTGCTGGGGGCGCGAGCCTCGGGCGAGTCATAAAGATCTCCGAGCAGAACACGGCGTCGCCGTTGCCCTACGCCGTCTACGGCACCGGGTTCCCGGCGGCGAAGGCGTCAGTGCCGCTCCAGCGAGGCACGGCAACGGTCAATGCTCTCGTGACGGTTGTCTACGCGCTGAATGGCTGACTCGACCTTCGTCGCGGTGCTGGGCGAAGCGCAAGATGAGCAGGCCGAGGAGCAAGAAGACGACGACGCCCACGCCGACGCCTAGAGAGATCAGGGTGTCACGGAACTGGACGGCGGGCAGCGACGTGTCCAACGTGAGGTGGGCCGAGGCGCTGAGAATGTCTCGCACGCCCGCGAGGATGCCGATCACGAGGAAGGGACGCACCGGAAAGGTGAAGGACCGCAGATTGCCGAAGACGGTGTGGGCGATGTCGATCAAGATGATCACGACGAGGATGCCGTCGATCGCGGTCACCACGGCCTCGGGCACCGCGGAGTTGACGCGCACGAAGTCCACAATGGTACGCACCAGCACGTCACCGGCAACGATCAGGAGGCTCAGCACGATCGAGTACTCGATGATGGACATCGACAGCCTGATCACCGAGTCAGGACCGTTGAGACGGGTCTTGGCGCTCGTCGGTTTCACGTCAGCCACCCCATGACCCTAGTGGGGCGCGATGCCTGCGTCCTCTCGCAAGCTGCGCAAGTGGGGACTGAGTCGTGCCGTCTCGTTGAGGAGGGTCGTCAGCGCTCGGGTCATTTGGGGGG
>JAJZSM010000323.1:1954-2569 GCA_021849765.1 Actinomycetes bacterium
CGTCGACCACCGGCACCTCGGACAGACCGACCGCGACGTCGCCAACGTGGGTCATCTTGAGTGCACTCAGGACCGTCTTGAAATGTTGGGCGGCGCGGGTGCCGCGAGCGCCTCCGCCGTAGCAGACGATGCCCGCGGACTTGTAGCGCCACTCTTCGTAGAGGAAGTCGACCGCGTTCTTCGTCGCGGCGTTGAAGCTGTGGTTATATTCGGGCAGCACGAAGATGACGGCGTCGCCGCGGCGTATCGTCGCCGACCAACGGCGGGTGTGCTCGTGCTGGTAGTCCCCTTGCGAGGGCTGGCGAGGCTCATCCAAAAGGGGCAGGTTCACCTGGGCCAGATCGATCAACTCGACCTCGAAGTCAGTACGCGCGCTCGCTACGTCGCTCACCCAGCGGGCGATGGCCTCGCCCGCCCGCACGGGTCGCGTGCTGCCGAGGATGATCTGGAGGCGGATCGGAGTGTTCGACATAGCCCCCCAGTCAAGCAGGTTGGCCCAGAACGGTGATTAGGACGAAATCGGGCTCGATTTACGTTCCAATTTCCTTGGGATGGAACTCTCGGTACACTGCCCAGTAATGACAAAGCAGAGTCGTTCTGCGCCGGTGATGAAGG
>JAJZSM010000324.1 GCA_021849765.1 Actinomycetes bacterium
GGTCGCTCGCCGACCGGCGGCAGGATCGAGTCAGCGCTCTCCTCACGGCCCTGGCCGAGCGTGAAAGCGCGCGTCAGCACCGTCCAGGCGAGAATCACAAGCGCAGCCATTAAGAAGCCCCACGACGGGCGGATGAGGAAGCCCGCGACGATGAGCATCCAGCCGAGGCTGAGCGGGATTAGACGCTTCCAGCCGAGGTTCATCAACTGGTCGTAGCGAAGTCGAGGCAGCGCAGCGCGGAACCAGACGTAGCCAAAGGCGAACCCGACGGTCTTTATGAGGAACCACAGGATTGGGAAGACCCAGCGAACGTGCGGGATGTTCGGCACCCAGCCGGCCGGACCACCGAGGAAGAGGGTCACGATGATCGCCGACATGGTGATCGTATTCATGAACTCCGCAAGAAAGAACAGCGCGAAGCGCAGCGAAGAGTACTCAGTGTGAAAGCCCCCGACCAGTTCGCTCTCGGCCTCGACCACATCAAAGGGCGGTCGGTTGAGCTCGGCGGTGATGGCGATGAGAAAGACGACGAAGGGGACTATTCCGAGGCGGATCAGGTTCCAGTGCCACACCCCGTGGGACTGGGCCGCGACGATGTCGTGGGTCGACAACGAACCAGTCGCGAGCACTACGGTCACGATGGTCATACCGAGGGCCGCCTCGTAGCTGATCATCTGGGCACTCGCGCGAACCGCGGACATGAGCGGGTACTTCGAACCCGATGACCAGCCGGCGAGGATGACGCCGTAGACCGAGATGCCCGACATCGCGAGCATCAGCAAGATCCCGATCGGCGGGTTCGCCACCTGGAGCATCACCGGGTGCCCGGCGATATCGACCGTCCCACCGATCGGCACGATCGAGAAGGTGATCAGCGCCGGCACGAGCACGAGGTAAGGCGCCAACTTAAAGGCGAACCGGTCCGCCTCGGCGGGCAGGAGATCCTCCTTGAAGAAGAGCTTCACGCCGTCGGCGAGGGTCTGGAGCAGCCCGAATGGTCCCCAGCGTTGGGGCCCGATGCGGCTCTGCATGTCCGAGATCGCCTTGCGTTCGAACCAAATCATCAGTGTGACCGACCCCATCAGCGCGGCGAAGCCGACGAAGACCTTCACGATCACGATGAGCAGGACCGCCCACGTCACCCCGTGGGCGAAGAGCGGATCCACCGTTGCCAGCCAGGAGGTCATCGCGTCTCCAATCGAATCTGCGTGATCACCGCGCGCACGTCGAACAGCGACGCCAGGGCGTCGGAGCCGTCGGTCGCGCGTGTGCCAACGGGCACGCTCGCGACGCCCCGGGTAACTTGGTCGTCCAGGACGACTGGCAGAGCGACCACGCCGCGTTCAGTACGAACGGTCACAACATCGCCGGACACGACGCCCAGTCGGTCGAGGTCGAAGTGATTGAGGGCGATCGTGGTCGCCGGGACCAGGTTGTCCAGCGCCGACGAGCCGCGCACCGCGATGCCCCGGTCGTAGAGGCGCCGGCCGGCGAAGACCCGCAGCGCGTAGGCGTCGGTCGGAGGCACGACGATCGGTTCGGCCACGACGTCGGCGAGTGTCGCCGCCGTCGCTGTGCCCACGCCCGTGACGTCCAGGGAGATCGTGTCGCCGCCGTGTGACGCGAGTCCCCCGGTGTCGGTCGAACGGAGCCCGGGTATCGCCATCGGGTCGAGCGGACGGCGAAGCCACCGCTGCGTGCGCCCAACGACCACGCCGTCGCTCGTCGCGTCGTTCAGCACCGAGAGCGCCGGATACCCGGTCGTCTCCTCGATGGCCTTGGCCGCGAGTTCGATCGAGGCGAGGCCGAGGTCAATGCCGAACTCCTCGGCGAGCTCGGCGACGATCGTCACGTCAGACCAGGCCGAGCCGGGGGCGCCGACCTTGGCGGTCACGGCGCTCACGCGCCCCTCGAGGTTCGTCACCGTGCCGCTTCGTTCGTGCTGGACCGTGGCGGGCAGCACCACGTCGGCGTAGGCGAGCGTCGCGCCGCCGTGGCCGGTGACCGCGACGACCGAAGCCCGCTCGAGGGCGGCGGAGGCGTGCGCGACGTCGGCGACGTTGCCAAGCAGGCAGCCGCCGAGCAGGAGCACCGCACGCTGCTCGCCCGCGATCATCGCGTCGAGCTGGGCGAGCGCGTCGCGCCCGCTCGCGCTCGCGTCAAAGCCCCGGCCGGGCCGCAGGCGCGGGGCGAGTCCCATGTCCAACGCGCCCATGACGTTGCCGCGTCGCAGTGCGGGCAGGAACGTCGCATCGGGGTATCGCGCCGCGAGACGGCGGATCGCCGACTCGACGAGGCCAGCGTGCTCGGCGAGGTTGGCGCGCCCGACGACGAAGACGACGCCGCGCCCGGTCTCGCCGAGCAGGTCGTGGGCCGTGGCGAGTTCGAACTCGTCGAGGCCGAGGCCGTGGGGCGCCGTGCCGTTGGCGAGCGCGTCAGCGACTTGGGCCACGTCCCCGGGACGCACGGGCAGCGCGACGCGGGCGTGGCGGCGAAGCGCGCTGGGTCCGGCGGCGAACTCCACGAGGTTGGTCTTGCCTGACACGATCCGCGGGCGCAGGCGATCG
>JAJZSM010000325.1 GCA_021849765.1 Actinomycetes bacterium
CCGCCGACGTTTTGAGGGGCGATGAAGTGGTTGAGACCGATCCCCACGCTGAGCAGATAAAAGAGCGGCTCGAAGAAGCCGGAGACGAGCATGAGCCACTGCGAGCGATACACCGCGAAGTTGCGCTCGAAGATGTGCCATGAGCGTCGTGAGCCAAAGCGCGGCAGGGTTCGCGTGAGCATCAGTCCACCAAGCGCCGACGCAACGTGCGACGGCCCCAAAATATGCCGGCCACGCTCATGGCGGTGAGCACGAGCACGTGGGCGACTAGCGCCCACGGTTGGCCCTCGCCGAAGGCGGCGGCACGTGCGAGCGCGACTCCGTGATAGAGCGGCACCAGCTGGACCAGGGGGCGCAGATAGCTCGGGTAGGCGGAGACGGGATAGAAGGTCGCCGAGAAAAGGAACATCGGCACGAAGGCGAAGCGGTAGATAGTGGTGAAGGAGGCATCGGACTCGACGGAGGCGGCGTAGGCGACGAGCGGAGCGGCGAAGGCCAGGGTGATGAGCGCCCCGAGAAAGGGCAGGGTGAGGCTCCACCACGAGGAGAGGGCCCCGGAGCCGGCGATGACGAGCGTGTAGACGATGCCGGTCGCGAAGGATCGGGTCACGACCCACGTCAATTTGCCGGTGAGGATGTCCTTGGGTTCGAGCGGCGTCGCCGCGGCCGCGTGGTAGTTGCGAACCCACTTGACCGAGGCCAGCACCGGCCAGAGCGACTCGCCCTCGCCGAGCTGCATCGTGGTGGTCGCAAGCAGGCTCGGCGCGATGAAGTGCAGGTAGGTGTGCCCCTCGACGAGTCCGGCGTGGGCGGTCACCAAGTGGCCGACACCGACGCCGAGCGCGGCCAGGTAGAAGATCGGAAAGAGCACGGTGCCCGCGACCGACCCGCGCCAGGTCTGGGCGTAGTAGGTCGCGTGGTACCACCAACTGCGCCGCCAGCGCGACCAGCCGAGGGTGGATTCGTTGGTCGACATCAGTCCACCAGGGTCCGGCCAGTCAGGCGCAAGAAGACGTCCTCGAGCGAGCTGCGCCGCACCAGCGCACTCGCGGGGGTGATGCCGGACGCGTGAACCTCGCGCAAGGTCTCGTCGCCGTCGTCCACGTAGAGCAGGATGCGGTCGGGGAGGATCTCGATTCGCTGGGCGAAGCGTGCGAGGTCTCTCTCGAACTGCTCGTGCGCGTCGGTGCCGAAGCGCAACTCGACCACCTCGCGCGTGGAGTGGTCGGTGATCAGCTGTCGCGGAGTGCCCTCGGCCACGATGGTGCCGCGATCCATCACGACGAGGCGGTCACAGAGCTGCTCGGCTTCGTCCATGTAGTGGGTCGTGATGACCAGCGTGACCCCCTCGCGCTTGAGTCGGTAGAGGCGTTCCCAGAGCAGGTGACGGGCCTGGGGGTCGAGGCCGGTGGTGGGTTCGTCGAGGATCAACAGGTCCGGGCGGTTGATCAGCGCGCGAGCGATAGTTAGGCGACGCTTCATGCCGCCTGACAGGTTGTCGACCTTGTCGTCGGCGCGCTCGGAGAGTTGGGAGAAGGCGAGGAGTTCATCCGCCCGCTCTCGCAGGACACGCCGAGGTAGGTCGAAGTAGCGACCGAACATCTCGAGGTTGAGCCGCACGGTCAGCTCGAGCTCGAGAGTGTCCTCCTGGGGGACCACGCCGAGCCGCGCGCGGATCTCGGGCCCGTCGGCACGCGGATCGAGCCCGAAGACCGAGAGGGATCCTGAGGTGGGCTGTGAGACGGCGGAGATCATGCGCATCGTGCTCGTCTTGCCCGCGCCGTTGGGGCCGAGGAAACCGAAGCTCTCACCGCGCTCGATCGAGAAATTGATCCCGTGCACTGCTTCGAAGTCGCCGAAGCGCTTGGTGAGCTCGCGAGCGACGACGACGCTCACGCGTCCCGCTCCATCCATCATCTGCCCTCCGCCCGCTTGGCTGTCGCTTCCCGGCCCGTGGCCACCCCCTGGATGGCACACCAGTTGCCGCCCCGGGTGCGTACAGGACTTTAAGTGACGCGAGTGACCCGGTGATCCACCAATCGTCGATGGGCGATCGCTGGTGTTGATGTGAGTGGTGTCGAGGACCCTTGAAACCAATTGCCACGTCGGAGACCGCTGGTTAGGCTCGGCCCGACGCCGCTCGGCGCAGGGGGTGACAGCGTGTCCTCAGAGTCTCAGCAGTCGGACGTCTTTGCCGTGGCCGATTGGATCGTGGAGCGCAGCGCCGCCTTGAGTCCGATCGAGGCGACCTTCAATGGTGTGATCGGTCACGAGACGGAACTGGACGACTTCTCGCCTGCCGGCGCGGCGCGTCGACTGGCTCACTACGAGCAGTCGCTGGCGGAGATCGCGAGCCTCTCTCCTGAGGACATCGATGACGTTCGAGCACTGGCGGTGATGCGTGAGCGTCTCGGGGCGAGCCGCGACCTCGAGCGACACGGCGAGATCGACCGCACGTTCGGGGTCATCTCCTCGCCGGCCATCAACCTGCGCCAGGTCTTTGAGATGATGAGTGACCACGGCGCCGAGGACGCGGCGACGATCGTCGAGCGGCTGCGGTGCGTCC
>JAJZSM010000326.1 GCA_021849765.1 Actinomycetes bacterium
TTACATTTGCATCCGCCGACGAGGGCCGTCCGCATCGCCGAGGTGTCGCGCAGGCCTCGGACGCGACCAGATAGATTGCGCGAGGAGCGCTCGACGAGCGCGCACCGGGGGTGGCCATGACGATCGTACGCGAGTCCTTCTACATTGATGGCACGTGGGTGTCGGCGACGTCCGGCGCAACACTCACCGTCACGACGTCGGGATCCGGCGAGCCCTACGCCACGGTTCCCGAGGGCACCGTCGGCGAGGCCAACCGTGCCGTCGACGCCGCGGCCGCGGCCTTCACTTCCTGGTCGCGTACGACTCCCGCGGAGCGAGCCGAATTCCTGCAACGAATCGCCGACCAGCTCGCCCAGCGCAGCGACGAGATTGCCCTCACGATCGCCCACGAGGTAGGGATGCCCCTCGCCCTGGCCAAGGGGATCCAGGTGGGACTGCCCACCGCCACCTTCGCCGACAACGCCCGGCGCACGCGAGACTTCACGTGGGAGGAGGTCGTCGGCAACTCGCTCCTCGTGCGCGAGCCCGTCGGCGTCGTCGTCGCGATCACTCCGTGGAACTACCCACTGCACCAGATCGCCAACAAGGTGGCCGCGGCCCTCGGCGCCGGATGCACGGTCGTGCTCAAGCCCAGCGAAGTCGCCCCCGTCAACGCCTTCCTCCTGGCCGACATCATCGACGACGTCGGACTGCCCCACGGCGTCTTCAACCTCATCACCGGAGTCGGCTCCGTCGTCGGCGAGGCTCTCGTCGCGCACCCGCGGACCGACATGGTGTCCTTCACCGGGTCGACGCGCGCGGGCAAGCGCGTGATGCAGATCGCCGCGGAGATGGTGAAGCGCGTGTCGCTCGAGTTGGGCGGCAAGTCCGCCAACGTGATCCTCCCCGACGCGGACCTCTCGCGCGCGATACCCGACGGCGTCTTCAAGTGCTACCTGAACTCGGGTCAGACCTGCTCGGCCCTGACGCGAATGGTGGTGCCGCGCTCGCGGCTCGCCGAGATCGAGGACCTAGCAGTCAACGCCGCCGCGAATCTCGCCCCCGCCGACCCCGTCAGCGGATCGAGTCTTTTGGGACCACTCGTCAGCGCGGCGCAACTGCAGCGCGTACGCGACTACATCACCACGGGGGTCAATGAGGGAGCTCGACTTCTCTGCGGCGGCGTCACGCCGCCCGCCGGACTCGAGAACGGTTACTACGTCACGCCCACGATCTTCTCTGACGTATCCAACGACATGACGATCGCGCGCGAGGAGATCTTCGGCCCCGTCCTCTGCCTCATCCCCTACGACACCAAAGAGGAGGCCATCGCGATCGCCAACGACTCGTCCTACGGCCTCGCCGGCGGCGTGTGGGCCGGAACCGACGAGGAGGCCCTCGAGGTCGCGCGCCAGTTGCGAACCGGCCAGGTCGAGATCAACGGAGGCGCCTTCAACGTCGTGGCCCCCTTCGGCGGCTACAAGCAGTCCGGGGTCGGTCGCGAGCTCGGGCAGTACGGCTTCGAGGAGTTCCTCGAGGTGAAGGCGATCCAGCGTCCCTAGCCCGTGGCGACCACGCGATCGGGTATAGACTCGACACGCGCCGGTAGCTCAATTGGCAGAGCATTTGACTCTTAATCAACAGGTTCCGGGTTCAAGTCCCGGCCGGCGCACGAAGTCCGAGATCGACGGTCCTCGGGCGAGCTGGCGGCGAGTGGACGAGAAATAGGAACCGTTCACTCGGGCTGACCGGTCTCTCCACGACCTCCGACACACCACCGCGACGCACCACTGCACGACACCACCGCCGAGTACCACCGACCCGGACAGATCGGTCGCCTCACGATTCGTCCGATGGCGCGCCGTGCACGATAGGCGAAACGGTACGTGCATGGTCGGGTGAGACGGTCACGCCACCCGCACCCGAGGGCTCGGAGCGACCCGCCAACTGGTAGACGACAGCGCCGTCGACGGTCTCGTTGGCGACCAGGAGCGCCACCAGCTGATCCAGGACGTCGCGGTGCTCCTGGATGATCGCCATCGCTCGCTGCTCCGCCTCGTGCACGATGCGCGCGACCTCGGCGTCGATGGCCGCCTGCGTGGCCTCCGCGAAGGGCCGGCTCGACATCGCGTTGCCGCCCTCGCCCAGGAAGACCGACCCGCCAGACGGGTAGCCCACCGGGCCGAGCGTGGGCGACATGCCGAACTCGCGCACCATCTTCGTGGCGAGATCGGTCGCCTTGGCCAGATCGTTGGACGCCCCGGTCGATCCCTGACCGAGCACGACCACCTCGCTGGCGCGGCCACCCAGGTACACGGCGAGGGTGGCGTAGAGGTAGTCCTCGCCGTAGAGGTGACGTTCGTTCAGTGGCAGCTGCTCGGTGACCCCGAGCGTCTGGCCCGCGGGCAGGATCGTGACCTTGGCGACGGGATCCGCCTTGTCGCTGTAGACCGCCACCAGCGCGTGACCCGACTCGTGCACCGCGACCGCGTGCTGCTCGTCGGGCATCAGGACGTTGGATCCCTCGCGCAGGCCGAGGATGATCCGATCACGGGCCTGGTCGAAGTCCGACGCGCTGAGGACGGT
>JAJZSM010000327.1 GCA_021849765.1 Actinomycetes bacterium
AGAACGGCGTCGCGTGCAGGGCACGCCGGGCGATCCTCACCCCGTCGCCGTCCGGACGTCCCACCGTCTGATCACGTACCACCACGGAACCCCGCTCCATCTGGTTCGGAAGCACCAACCGGACTTCCCCGATGCAACGAGGTTATCCCTGCTTTCTGCGCGTCCAAGGACGAGTTCGTCGGCACTCGTCGCGCTGGGCGAAGATGGTGTCCATGACATCACCGAGCGCAACCGATTCCGGCCGTGACCGCGCGAGGTGGACTTGCGGTTGAGCGCCGGACCTTGTGAGCGGTAGGGGCGTCATGATGTCCGAACTCTCGACCCCGCACGCCTACTTCCGGCGGATCAGCGACCGGCGCTTCGAGGCGACCGCGCACGTGGGTGGCGCATGGACGACGACCGAGCAGCACGTCTCCCCGGCACTCGGACTGCTCGCCCACGCGATCGAGGTCGACCGGGACGCTCGTCGCGACGACCAACTGCCCCTGGCGCGGCTCAGTTGCGACATCTTCGGCGCCATCCCCATCGACGTCGTCGACATCGAGGTCGAGGTCGTGCGCCCTGGGCGCACCATCGAGCTCGTCGAAGCGCGGCTCAGCTACGCCGGCCGCGTCGCTCTCGCGCTGCGCGCGTGGCTGCTGAAGCCCTACGAGACGTCCGAGTTCGCCGCCACGACCCTCGCGAGGATCGAACCGCCGGACCGCATGGCACCCTGGGACCCGTCGACGTTCTGGCCGGGCGGGTTCGTCGACTCGGTCGAGGTTCGCCGCGCCGAGCAGGAGCCAGGCCGGGCCGCGTTCTGGCTACGCACGAGTGTGGCCCTGGTCGATGGCGAAGAGGTGAGCGACCTCGCCCGCGCTGTCGGCCTCTTCGACATGGCCAACGGCATGACCCCGCGCGCGCCGTCCTCACGCCTCCTCTTCCCGAACGTCGAATTGACCGCACACCTCTTCGCGTCCCCCCAGGGCGAGTGGCTCGGGTTCGACACCGCGGTCACCTTCGGCGACCACGGGATCGGACTCACCGCCAGCACCATCCACGACCTACGCGGGCCCATCGGTACCATCGCTCAGTGCCTCACGGTTCGACCACGAGACTGACCGTCCGTCGCGGCTGCGGCGTCGGGGCGGGCCCCGGTTGCGTTCCCGCTCACCATGTGGAATTCTCGGTGCAGTTCTCGGTCGCGACGAGCCTCGACAGGGGTCGCCACGAACCTCGGGTGAGGACGGATCACGAGACGCCATGATCACACTGCACCGTTCGACGCTGACAGGGCTGCACCACGACGAGCCGACCCCGTCGTCGGTGCGCACTGCGCTGCAGCGCGCGATCGAACTCGAGCACGCGACGATCCCCGTCTACCTCTACGCCTACTTCTCACTCGACCCCGACGTCAACGCCGACGCTGCGGCGATCCTCAGATCAGTGGTGGTCGAGGAGATGCTCCACATGGTGCTCGCCGCCAACGTCCTCAACGCCCTCGGTGGTGCGCCGACGATCGCGCACCAACGCTTCATCCCCACCTACCCCAGCCACCTCCCCGGCGGCGTCGAGGGCCGGCTGCGCCTGCACCTGCGCCCCTACAGCGCCGATCAGCTCGAGGCCTTCATCGAGATCGAGGAGCCTCGGGACCCGGTCGACTACGAGGCCCACGCCGCGCTCGTCGAGGTTCCGTCGGTCACGATCGGCGAGTTCTATCTGACGATCGCCAACGCCATCACCCGACTGCCCCCCGGCGTGTTCGCCGCGGCCCCGCGCCACCAGGTCGGCCCGGACCTCCTGTACGGATCGGTCGCCGTCGTCGACGCCCCGAGCGCCGTCGCGGCACTCGAGACCATCATCGAACAAGGCGAGGGGACCTCGGCCTCTCCGGTGGAGGTCGACGGCCCGAACGGGAACAACGACTTCGCCCACTTCTACCGGCTGAGCGAACTCAAACACGGGCGTCGTCTCGTGCCGGTCCCCGACGCCGAGTCACGGCTCGCCGCCTACGCCTTCGCCGGGGACGTCGTCACCGTCGACCCCCGCGGCGTCTACGACCTACCGACGGACCCCGCCTCGAGTGACCACCCCGACGACTCGCCGGCGCGCCGCCAGGTCGACACCTTCAACGCCACCTACACCACGCTGCTCGCCCAGCTGCACGACCTACTCAACGGTCACAACGACATGGCGACCTTCATGGGCTCGCTCGCGACCATGTCCACGCTCGAGGACCTCGCGCGGGCCATGGCACGCGGGAGTGAGACGTCGGGCGTGCCGATTGGCCCGAGCTTCGAATACCGCCGCGCCTCGGGACTCGCCTAGTCTCGGGGAACTCACCGAGAAAGGATCCCGTTGCCGACGCCCCACTCGATCTCGTTCTCGAACGACCGGGCCGAGGCGATCGCGTCGATCGAGTCGATCGCGGACGGCTGTGGCTGGTGCAACGTGATCCCGAACGTCGTCGACGACGTCGACGACCTCAAGGTCAACTTCTTGGGCCTGCGCAAGCTCGAGGGCGTGACCGTCGCGAGCTTCGTCACGAACCCTGCCCGCCACGGGCACGACCAGCCCTCCTCAC
>JAJZSM010000015.1 GCA_021849765.1 Actinomycetes bacterium
GAGGTCGACGAGCCGCTCCCGTCACCGCCCGAGCGCGAGGTCGACCCGGCCGCGGCGAGTATCGGCGAGCACATCGCGTCACTGGCGGGCGATGGTTCGACGCTGCAGATGGGCATTGGCCTGTTGCCCGACGCGGCGCTCACCTTCATGCACGGTTACCGGCACCTCGGCGTGTGGTCCGAGATGATCAGCGACGGCGTGATGGGACTGGACCGCTCGGGCAGCATCGACCCCGATCGTGTAATCACGTCGACGTTCCTCTACGGGACCGCGGACCTCTACCGGTGGGTCCATCGCAACCCCCGAGTCGTCATGCGTCGAACCGAGGTCGCGAACAACCCGGCCCGCATCGCCGAACAGGCGTCGATGCTGTCGATCAATACCGCGCTCGAGGTCGACCTCTTCGCCCAGGCCAACGCCAGCTACGTCCACGGGAGTGTCTACTCGGGTTTTGGCGGACAGCCCGACTTCGTGAGCGGTGCCCTGCACTCTCGCGGTGGGCAGGCGGTGCTCGCGCTGCGGTCCTGGCACGACAAGTCCGACCAGTCGACGATCGTCCCGCTGTTGTCCAATCCGGTGTGCTCGTTTCAACACAGCGCCATCATCACTGAGCAGGGGATTGCATCGATCTTCGGGCACAGTCAGGGCGATCAGGCGACTGCGATCATCGAGCGCGCGGCCAATCCGCGAGCCCGAGACTCGTTGATCGAGTCGGCCACGGCGATGGGAATTCTGTCGCGGCACCGCGAGGGCGGTGCCTAGGCTGCACGCAGGAGGCTCCATGATTGATCCGGCACTGCAACGCTACGTGGACGACATTCGCGCGAATCCCGCGCCGCACCCCTCGTCCATCGACATCGAACGGCGCCGGGTCGCCTATCGCGAGGGGGCGACCGCCTTGTGGCCGACGCCCGTGCCGCTCGCCGAGATCCGCGAGTGCCAGTTCGACTTGCCCGGGCGGAGCATCGCCGGTCGCTTGTACGTTCCCGCTGGTGACGAGGCCCGGGGGTTCGTGGTCTACTTCCACGGGGGATCGTTCGTCGTCGGCGACCTCGAGACCCACGACGGGGTTTGTCGCCGCCTCGCCGTCGACACGGGCATGCGATTCCTCGCCGTCGACTACCGGCTCGCACCCGAACACCCGTTTCCGGCTGGCCTCGATGACGTCGTCGACGTGCTGCGCCACGTGTCCGCACACCGCGAGGAGTACGGCGACCCCGCGGCGACGATGTTCGTCATGGGTGACTCGGCGGGGGCGACGCTGGCCACCGTGGCCGCGACGCTCACTCGTCACGAGGGACTCAGGATCGGCGCCCAGGTGCTGCTCTACCCGACGCTCGGTCCTGAGATGTTGACCGACTCGGCGCACGCGTACGGCACCGGTTACTGGCTCGAGATCGACCACCTGCGCTACGACTACGGCCAGTACCTTGCTGGCGCAGACCCGACGGACCCGAGGGTCTCGCCATTGCTCAGCACCGATCTCGCCGCTTCGCCACCGGCGATTGTGGTCGTGGCGTCCTGTGATCCGCTGCGTGACGAGGCGGTGGCCTACGCCGGCCTACTCGAGCACTACGGCGTGCGCGTGGAGTTGTTGGAGGCTGAAGGCATGGTCCACGGCTTCATCCGCCTCGGCGGGATGTTTCCCGAGGCGCTGGCGATCGTCGACGACATCGCCACGCACATGCATCGGCTCGTCGAACGTCCGTGAACGTCC
Source organism: Actinomycetes bacterium (assembly GCA_021849765.1). The sequence goes on from JAJZSM010000015.1 coordinate 1,718, forward strand.
TGTTCGTCACGCTCGATCAGTTTCGAGGTGACACCTTCGCCGCGGCGGGCCACCCGCTCGTAGCCACGCCGAATCTGGATCGAATCGCCCGCGAGGGGGTACGGCTCGGCCGTCACTACTCCCAGGCCGCGCCGTGTGCGCCGGGTCGTGCGGCGCTCTACACCGGCACGTACCAGATGAACAACCGAGTCGTGGCCAACGGCACACCCCTGGCCAGCGGCGTCGCGAGCGTCGCGAGCGTCGCCCGGCACGCGGGGTATGACCCCACCCTCTTCGGCTACACCGACCAGGGACTCGATCCCCGTGGCGCGAACGGTGCCGACGATCCACGGCTCGACGAGTACGACGGTGTGCTGCCTGGGATGTCCGTGGGTCTCTACCTGCCCGAGAGTCAGGCGGGGTGGGTTCAGTACCTTCGCAGCAAGGGCTATGACGTCCCGAGCGGTTGGGCACTCGCGTTGCGAGGTGAGCCGGAGCGTCACGAAGACGATTCGTTGAGCGGCTTTCTCACCACGCGATTTCTCGAATGGCTCGGCCACCAGGATTCGGGATGGTTCGCGCACCTGAGCTATCTGCGACCTCACCCGCCCTACGGCGCCGCCGGGCGCTACTCGACCATGTACGACCCCGACGACGTCGACTTACCGATTCCGCCCACCGACGTCGACCGGCACCCACTCCACGAAGCTGCACTGTCGATTGAGGAGAGCGCGGCACCGACGTCGACGCGAGCGATGCGCCACCTTCGTGCGCAGTACTACGGCATGATCAGCGAGGTCGACGCGCAACTAGGTCGTGTCCTTCGGGCTATTGAGGACCGGGGGGAGTGGTCCGACACCTTGGTGGTGGTCACGTCAGACCACGGTGACCAGTTGGGCGATCACGGTCTCATCCAGAAGCTGGGCTTCTTCCCCCAGAGCTATCACGTGATCGGGCTCTGGCGTGATCCACGCCGTGACGCCGCCGGCGCCACGATTGAGCGTTTCACTGAGAACGTGGACATCCTCGTGACCCTGGCCGACGCGTTGGGGGTCGACGCGCCGGCCCAGTGCGACGGCCGGTCACTGACCCCGCTGCTCGACGGGCTCGACGTTCCCTGGCGAGACGCCGCGCACTACGAGTGGGACTACCGATATTTGTTCATCGGCGATGGGCGCAAGCCGTGGCCCCACGATCGTTTCCTCAGCCGACGCAACCTGGCCGTTTCGGTGAGCATGGACGTGGCCTACGTCCAATTCAGCGATGGCAGCTACCGGTGCTACGACCTGCTCGCCGATCCGACGTGGCGCACGCCGTACCGCGACGGCGACCGCGTGCTCGCCGCCGCCCAAGAGCAACTCGTCTGGCGCCAGGAGCATCTTGGCAGAGACCTGACCGACATGGTCCTCGGGCCGGATCGCCGCGGACGGTGGCCGCAGCGGGTCGGCTAAGATGGCTCACTTCCTCGTTGGCCCTCGCGACGAGGAGAAATGTCGGCGAAAGCGAGTGGCGCGTCGCGCAACTGCTACTTCGGTGACTTCGCGCGAAGACGAGGAGGCGTCCCACGGGCGCCCGACCCCCGTTGACCGGGTCAATCTGATAACAATAACGGTTGCGTCACAACGGCGTAAACAGTGAGGGAGAATTCATGCAGCGGATTTCACGCGTGCGTCAAGCACTGGCCACGGTGGGCGTCGCAACGCTCGTCCTGGCCTCGAGCGCGGTCGCGGGAGCGTCCCCGACAGGGCACTACAACGCCGCGGCGGCCAAGTTGGTGCCGGCGGCATACAAGGGCAAGGTGTTGCAGGTCGCGACGGACGCCACGTACGCGCCCGACGAGTACATGAACGGGACCAAGATGGTCGGCTTCGACGTTGACATGATTAACGCGATCGCCAAGACACTCGGCCTGAAAGTGAACGAGAACAACGTGACGTTCGACAACATCATTGCCGGTATCAAGTCGGGTCACTATGTCATTGGCAACTCGTCGTTCACCGACACCAAGGCCCGCCAGGCCCAGGTCAACTTTGTCGACTACTTCCAGGCCGGTGAAGGCGTGTACGCGAAGTCCTCGTCGAAGTTCGGCTTCTCTGGTTTGAAGAGCTTCTGCGGTCACAGTGTCGCGGTCGAGACCGGTACGGTCGAGCAGACCGATGCCCAGACGACCGCCAAGAGATGCCCGTCCAACAAGAAGCTGAGCGTCCTGACCTTCTCGACCCAGACCGAGGCGAACGTCGCGGTCTCGTCGGGCCACGCGCAGTTCGGTTTCGCGGACAGCCAGATCGCCGGTTACATCGTGGCGACATCCAAGGGCGCGTTCAAGCTCGTCGGTAAGGCCGTCAACGTCGCACCGTACGGTATCGCCACGCCCAAGACCGCGGCCGGCCACCAGCTCGCCAAGGCGATCCAGGCCGCACTGAAAGTGCTGGTCGCCAACGGGACCTACCACGCGATTCTTGTCCACTACGGCGTCCAGGCCGGTGCGCTGCCGATCAGTCGCATTCAGCTCAACGGAGCGACTTCCTAGGACCGTATCTGCGTTGTCGGTTGTGTTAGAAACGTAACCATGACTTCGGACGGGGGCGACGCGGTAAAGGTCGTCCCCGTCCGTCATGTCGGACGGTGGATCGCCGGTGCGGTGATGATCGTGGTCGTGGCCATGCTGGTCCACACGCTCTTCTCCAAGGTCTCTACCGGTCAGACGTCTTGTAGCACCGTGAACGGGTTGCGTACCTGTCACCCGGTAACTAACTGGCGCTTCAGCTGGAACATCGTGTTCCACTATTTCACCTCATCGGAGATCCTGCACGGGCTGCTTTTAACGATTGAGTTGACCATCCTCGCGATGGTGATGGGGATCGTGCTCGGCATCACGATCGCTGTCATGCGGCTCTCACCGAACCGGTTGCTCTCCTCGACGGCATGGAGCTACACCTGGTTCTTCCGCGGAACCCCGGTGTACGTGCAGTTGCTCTTCTGGTTCAACATTTCGGCGATCTACCAGTCGTTGTCGATCGGCATCCCGTTCACGCATGTGGCGTTCCTGCATATCAACGCGGTCTCCCTCTTCAATCCGTTCCGCGCCGCGCTGATCGGCCTGGGTCTGAACGAGGGTGCCTACATGTCCGAGATCGCTCGCTCCGGGCTGATCGCAGTGGACGAGGGCCAGATCGAGGCGGCGAGCTCACTGGGTATGACGCGGGGCCAGACCCTTCGTCTGGTGGTGCTACCTCAGGCAATGCGCGTCATTATCCCGCCGACGGGCAACGAGGTGATCTCGATGCTGAAGACCACCTCGCTCGCCAGTGCCATCTCCGTGGTCGAGGTGCTCGGTGCCGCTCAGAACATCTACGCCGCGAACTACGAGGTCATGCCGCTATTGATCACTGCGAGCGTCTGGTACCTCATCATCACTACCGTGCTGTCCATCGGCCAGTTCTACTTGGAACGGCACTTTGCACGTGGCGCGCAACGGACGCCGCCCCCGACCCCGATTGCGCGCCTTCGACAGGACGCGAAGGGCATCCTGGCGAAGTTCCGCACGCCTCGGCCGGCGATGACGAGGGAGGTCTCGGCGTGAGCGTGGACGTCGTGCCCATGGTCGAGGCACGGGCGGTGTGCAAGCACTACTCCGGTGTCGAGGTGTTAAAGGGCGTTGACCTCACGGTGAACCGTGGCGAGGTCACGTGCCTCATCGGACCTTCCGGGTCGGGTAAGAGCACGCTGCTTCGGTGCATCAACCACCTGGAGAAGCACGACGCGGGCGAGTTGCTCGTCGATGGTCAACTGGTGGGTTACGAAGCGCGCGACGGCAAGCTCTACGAACGCAGCGACAAGCAAATCTGCGTTGAGCGCTCGCGCATCGGGATGGTCTTTCAGCGTTTCAACCTCTTCCAACACCTCACCGTGCTCGACAACGTCACCATTGGTCAGGTGAAGGTGAAGAACGTCGCACCCGACGCGGCGGTAACGCGCGCGCGCGAGCTGCTGGCGCGGGTGGGACTCGACGCGAAGGAGAAGAATTACCCGAGCCAACTCTCCGGGGGCCAGCAGCAACGCGTGGCCATCGCGAGGGCCCTGGCCATGGAGCCCAAGCTGATGCTCTTCGACGAGCCGACCTCAGCACTCGACCCCGAACTGGTGGGAGAAGTGCTCGACGTCATGAAAGACCTGGCTCGCAGTGGGATGACCATGATTGTCGTCACTCACGAGATGGGATTTGCTCGGGAAGTGGCCGACACCGTGTACTTCCTCGATCGAGGGATCATCGAGGAGTCGGGGGATCCACGCCAGGTCCTCACTGCGCCATCCTCGGAGCGCTTGAAGAGTTTCCTGTCGAAAGTGCTCTAATGCGCTGGGAGATACACGAGTCGAACCGTGGTACGGGGCTTCCCCTGGAAGGACTGCGTGTGCTCGACTTCTCGCGGGTGCTCGCGGGTCCGTTGTGCGCGATGATTGCCGGCGACCTCGGAGCGGACGTCGTGAAGGTGGAAGGCCCCGATGGCGACCCCGTCCGTGCGCTGGCGCCACCTCGTTTCGGCGACGACGCGACCTACTACCTAGCGGTGAATCGTCATCGTCGCAATGTCGTGGCCGACCTGCGAGATCCGGCGCACGTCGCGGCGATCATCGAGCTGGTGCGCCAAGCGGACGCGGTGGTCGAGAACTACCTTCCCAATCAGCTCGCTTCACTCGATATCGATCGGCTCCACGACGCGAACCCTGACTGCGTCTGGGTCAGTGTCACTCCGGCGACCTCCGGTGGTCCGGTCTCCGCACAACCGTCCTTTGACCTCTTGGCGCAGGCGAGGTCGGGACTGATGGGCGTGACCGGTCGCGGCGACGGTGAACCGACCAAGGTGGGTTCACCGCTGGCCGACGTCGTCACCGGTCTGTACGCCACGATCGGACTTCTGACCGGCCTGTACGCCAGGGCCGTGGGTCACGACGCTCGACGCTTCGAGGCACCGTTGCTCGAGTCGACCATGTCCGCATTGATCAATCAGGCGCAGGGTTACCTTTCGACGGGGGTCAACCCGAGACGCCTTGGCAATGATCATCCGAGTATCGCCCCGTACGGTCCGGTGTCGACTTCGGACGGCTACGTCCTGCTCGCCGTCGGTACCGATGGGCAGTACGAGCGCCTCGTCGCGATGCTCGACGATGAGGCGCTGCGCTCGCGAACCGAGTGGGCGACCAACGCCGCTCGAGTCGCCGACCTTGCGGCCCTGCGCACGGCCCTGGACGCGGTCTTTGCAACGCGACCGACGAACTACTGGCTCGAGCGGCTCGCCGCGTCGGGCGTACCGCACGGTCCGATCTTCGACGTGGCGGGGGCATTCGCCCAGCCGCAGATCGCCGGTGGCGATTTCGTGGGGGTCATGGACACACCAACGGGTCCGACGAGTGTAATGCGGTCGCCGCTGCTCATCGACGGTCGACGTCCGCCTATTCGGCGAGGTCCGCGTCGTCTCGGCCAGGACACGGTCGAACTACTCGGCGACCTCTCCTAGCGCCGGTCCGTCGAAGGTGTCGACGGTCGTGAACGCCGAGACTCGCCGACGGGTCAGTCGGGTCAGCCGACGTTTCGGGCGTCCGAGGGCGATGATCGCGGCCACGGCGTAGGTGGCTGGAATGTTCAGCGCCGCAAGAAGGTCTGGTTCGTTTCGCACCGCTACCGTGGTCATGACCCCGCCGAGGTCGTGTTCGCGCGCCGCGAGCAGGATGTTCCACACGAACGGGTAGATCGATGCGCCACCGATGAACTGATAGCGGTCGAGGTCTCGGTCGGTGGCCGCGAGTACCGAGAGATCGGCGCAGACGACGAGCATGGCCGGGACGGTGTCGAGGGTCTCGGGGAAGCCATCGGGTCGCGAGGCGTGAACCGCATCGTCGTAGCGCGCTTGCGCGGCGGCCCGCTCCGCCGCCGTCGCGACGGGGGAGAAGGGAACGACGCCCGCGAGCACGTGCGCGACGTAGTCGTGCCAGGCGTTGAGGTAGAGGTCGCGCACGACCCGGCGCGTGGCGGGATCGTGCACGACGATGACGTGCCAGGACTGGCGATTGCCACCCGACGGGGCGAATCGCGCAGAGTTGAGGATTGAGTGGATCGTCGCGTCCGAGACCGGCTCGTCGAGGAAGGCTCGCACGGCCCCGGTGGTGCGCATGGCGTCCAGGAGCTCCATGGCGCCAACCCTACTCACGCGTCGCGGCGAACGAGCAATGAGGCACCGGCCACGAGGACGACGGCGACGTACCCGAGGAGCAGGAGCGTGGCGGTCCACGGACCGAACATATTGAGTGGGGCGGTGGTCGACATCATGGCGTGTCCGAGCGAGGACGGTTCATACCGGGTGACGGAATCCTGCCAGCTTTGGGGAAGGACGAACACGATGATCGGCACGATGAGTAGTAGCGAGGTGAAGACGCTGATCGCCGCAGATTGCTGGCGCAGGATCAAGCCGAGTCCGAACCCGAGGGTGCCGAGGAGCGTGAGGTAGACCCCGCCGAGGATGACCGATCGCAGCACGGCCCCCGAAGCGAGTGTCGCCGTTGGCACCACGCCCTCGTAGATCAGTTGGCCCATGATGAACGCCACGAAGACGACGACCTCCGCCACCACCGTTGTCACGCTGATGAGGACAGCGAGTTTGGCGAGCACGACCTGGATCCGCCGGGGCGTGGCGGCGAATGTGGTGCGGATCGAACCCGACGAGTACTCGTTGGTGATGAAGAGCACGCCGATGACGCCGACGGCGAACTGAGCGAAGAGGGTTCCGCCGAGGCTGGTCGAGACGGGATCGAAGGCCAAACGGCGCAGGGGGTTCATCGTTTGCCAGTGACCCCGAATGGCCGTCGTGATCAGCGCGCCGATGCCCAGTGTCAGGAGGATCGTGACGGCATATCCCATGACCGTCGAGCGAACGGTGCGGAACTTTATCCACTCCGCGTGGGTGGTCGAGACCATGGTGACCCTATCCATGACGCCTCGACTCGACGGCGCTCGCGTATTCGACGGCGTCAGCGGTGAGGTCCATGAAGACCTCTTCGAGTGACGCGCGCTGTGGCGTGAGCTCAAAGATGGCGATGCCAGCGGTGAGTGCTGCGGTTCCCACCGACTCCGCGCTGGTCCCGCGCACGGTCATCGTCCCGTCATTGGCTGAGTCCACCGTGGTCCCCGCAGCTTCGAGCAGGCGCCGCAGCGCGGCGTTATCGGCCGAGCGCACCAGGACAGTCCCGTCGGCGGACGCCGTGAGCTCATCGACCGTGCCCTGGGTGATGAAGCGACCACGGCCAATCACGATGATCTCGTCCGCGCTCTGGGCCATTTCGCTCATCAGGTGTGAGCTCACGAAGACGGTTCTGCCCTCGATGGCGAGTGTCCGGAAGAACGCCCGGATCCAGCGGATGCCCTCGGGGTCGAGTCCGTTGACGGGCTCGTCGAAGAGCAGGACCGGTGGGTCACCGAGCAGCGCGGCCGCGATCCCGAGTCGTTGGGACATCCCCAACGAATAGCCCCCAACCTTCTTGTCCGCGACGGCGGCGATGCCGGTGAATTCGAGGACTTCCTCGACCCGACGCGCCGGGATTCGATTCGAGGTCGCCAGGGCGAGCAAGTGATTGCGTGCGGTACGACCGGGGTGCACGGCCGCGGCATCCAACAACGCGCCCACCTCGCGCAAGGGGGCCTTCAGGTCTCGGTAGCGCTTGCCGTCGATTGTTGCGAGACCCGCCGTGGGTGCGTCTAATCCCATGATGACGCGCATCGTCGTTGACTTCCCAGATCCGTTGGGTCCGAGGAATCCCGTGACCACACCAGGACGAACCTCGAAACTGAGGTCGTTCACGGCGAGGGTGTCGCCATAGCGCTTGGAGAGGTGCTCGACAGAGATCACGATTGGTGCGAATCTAGCGACCGGCGAGGACTAACGGTGCGCTCGCGGGGCGCCGGCATCACTCGTCTCGACAACGAGCGCACAAGCCAGCGATCGCGACATGATGGCGGTCAAGCCGGAATCCGTACGTCTTCAGCAGATCTCCGCTCAACGCGTCGAAGTGGCGCGACGGGATCTCGATCGTGACACCGCAGTTCGTGCACACCAGATGACCGTGGATGGCCCCCGCCAGGTGATACACGGTGGCGGCGTGTCCGACGTGGGCGTGGACGACCAGATCGAGTCGTTCGAAATCCTCCAGGATCCGATAGACCGTCGACGGACTGACGTCGGATGCGTATCGTTGGGCGGCCCGGGTGATCTCCTCGGCGCTGAGGTGGTCGGGCTGTTCGACGAGCACGCGAGCAACCGCTCGCTTGGCGACGGTCACCCGCCTACCGTCGGCGCGAACGGCCGAAATGATGTCCTCGAGTCGATCGTGGTCCACTGTCCGAGACTATGCCGACGCAACGTCTGCGCGGGACCCGTAATCTGCCACTATGCAATCGTCTACTTCCATGGTTTCTGCGGCGCAGGCCTTGCCGGGTCGCGCCGAGCCCATCGTCGTCGATCGCACCCATCTGGTCTTGGGTACGAGACTTGACGCGCCGGTCGATCCCGCCCACGAGGTTGCCTACGTCGCGATGGGCTGTTTTTGGGGCGCCGAGCGATCGTTCTATCGATTGGCCGGAGTCGTCTCGACGGCAGTCGGCTATCAAGGTGGCTTCACGCCGAATCCGACCTACCGCGAGGTCTGCACGGGGATGACCGGCCACGCCGAGACGGTTCGTGTCGTCTTTGACCCGTCGGTGAATACCTACGAGGCGATCATCGGTCATTTCTTCGAGGGACACGACCCAACCCAGGGGAACCGTCAGGGCAACGACGTGGGCACGCAGTACCGAAGCGCGATCTTTACGACTACGGTCGCACAGACGGCTTCGGCCACCAGCGTGGCGGCCCGCTACGCCGACGAATTGCGCGCAGCGGGGTACGGGCCGATAACGACGGAAATTACCCCGGCTGGACCGTTCTATATGGCTGAGGAGTACCACCAGCAGTACCTGGAAGCGAATCCGAACGGGTACTGCGGCATCGGCGGCACAGGGGTCTCGTGTCCGGTCGGACTGCTCGGCCGTTAGCGGCCGAGCCGAGACAGGATCGCTTCGGCTTCGGCGTTGATGCGCGCGACCAGTTCGCTTGCGCTCATGAGTTCGGCGATGCCGCCCACTGACTGACCGGCCGGGTAGGCCTCGACGGTCTCGTCGACGCCCGGAGTCGTGTCGTCGCCCCCGAGGTGAAACGAGCCGTCAGCGAGGGAAACCGCGAGCTGCTCAGGGAATGGTCGAAGTATGGTCGGGTCGGCCTCGTACCGGTCGGTTCGATCGTTGCGCAAGACGCGCATCGTTTTTCCCGTGTACGCCCGAGTGATGGTGGTTGCGTCCTCGGCTCCGACCAGGATGCGCTCTTTGAAGCCGCGAACCGCTCGTGCTTCAGGCGTGGCGATGAAGCGCGTGCCGATCCAGGCACCATCGGCACCGAGGGCGAGTGCGGCCGCCAGGCCGCGTCCGTCGAAGATCCCACCGGCAGCGACGACGGGGATCGCGGCGCCAACAGCGTCGACGACCAGTGGCACGAGCGGCATGGTGGCGACCGTCCCGGTGTGACCACCGGCCTCGGTTCCCTGGGCGATGACGGCGTCGCAGCCACTGTCGAGGGCACGGCGAGCGTGGTCGACCTTTCCACACAGCGACATCACGAGGACGTCGTGGTGATGGCAGGTGTCGATGACGTGCCGCGGTACGCCGAGGCCAGCGACGAACACCGACGCCCCACCCTCGATCGACAGCTCGACGTTTCGCTCGAGCGACTCGGGGAACGCAGTAAGCAGGTCAACGCCAAAGGGCCGGTCAGTGATGGCGCGGACCTCAGTCAGTTGGATTACGAGTTCGTCGCTCGACATGGTCGATGCGCCCAAGCACCCAAAGCCCCCGGCGTTTGAGACCGCGCCGACGAGGGCACTGTAGGACACGCCGCCCATCCCTGCGAGCATGATGGGAATGTCGATCCCCAAGAGGTCGGTCAATCGTGTTTTCACGCGCCCCCTTCGTTGGTACGACCGTACCCCGAAGGGAGGATGTGGTGCAGCAGGATTCCGCCGACGGCGGCGGCGATCACCGATGCACCGAGGAGACCGACGGTGAAGGCGCCGTACGTCGCGCCCGACGTAGAAAAGAGTGCCTGCGCGAAGAGCAGCGGCACGGTGAAACCGATAGCGCAGAGGACGGCGCCGGCTCGAAGCACCGGACCACTAATCGAGGTCGGCGGCGGAAGTCCGAGGCGACGAGCGAGGGCGACGCCCGCGGTGATACCGAGCACTTTGCCCACAATGCGCACGACGACGACTGCCACCACGATTGTGGTCGTGGTACCGCCCCAGCGGAGGTGGGACCACTCCACGCCGCAGGAGACCAGCGCGTAGAGGGGTAAGACCACGGCGACGGACCATCGGTTAGTCGCTTGCTCTAGCCGAGGCGCGACGTTGTCGTCATACGGGGCGAGCAACCCGGCGGCGACACCGGCCAAAGCGGGCTCAACGTTCGCCCAGGTCAAGGCGGCCCAGAGCGCCACGAGAATGATCACGCGTGAGGTCCGGGTCACGTGACGACGCGACAGCAGGAACGCGAAGGCGGCGACGGCGATGCTCGCGAACACGCCGATGACGTGGATATTGGTCGTTCCGTCGACGGAAAGCACCAGGACGCTGAGAACATCGTCAGCCACGGCGAGTGCCAGCAGGAACAGTCGAAGTGTGGCTGGAACGCGCCGACCCACGAGAGCGAGTACTCCGAGGGTGAAGGCGATGTCGGTCGCCATGGGAATTCCCCAGCCGTGTCGCAATGCCGGTTCATGAGTGAGATAGCCGGCCGCCACCGCCAGCAGTGCGGTCACGGACATTCCACCGATCGCGGCGAGGACCGGCGCGGCCGCGTGGCGCAGGTGCGCGAGGGTCCCGCGGCGACGTTCGCGAGCGAGTTCGAGGCCCACGCCGAAGAAGAAGATCGTCATCAGCGCCGAGGCGGCGACTTCGTGTGGTGACGAGAGCCCGACGTCTCGCATGAGTCGACTCGACCAGCCGACGTTCACGATTCGCTCGTAGTTTGATGGGTCCGCGAGCGACCAGACGAGGGCGGCGAGCACACCGGCGATCATGGTGAAGGCCGGTGCGACGTCGGCATCGAGCAGTCCAACGAGCGCCGGTCGCTCAGCCATCGAGTTGACCGTCAGACGTGTGCACGGGGGTCTCGTCAGCGTTCCAGCGGTCGAGTAATCGTCGACTGGCCTCGGTGATCACCGTGAGACAAGCATCGAAATCGTCATCGGATCCGTAATAGGGGTCGGCGACGTCGAGGTCCAGGCCCGGTTGGAGCAGGTTTCGGACCATGACGACCTCGGTACAAGGGTTGGTGAGCCGAGCGAGCACGTCAGCGCGATGTTCGCGAGTCATCACGAGTACGAGGTCCTGGCGATCCAGGTACGCCGTGTCGGCGTATGCGGCCCTGGGTCCGCGCTCGAGGAATCCGGCTCGGTCGAGGGCCCGTCGGGCCCGCGGATCCATCGCTGAACCCTCGTGCCACCGAGCGGTCCCCGCGCTGGTCACGCTGATCCGTGCGGAGAGGTCGGAGGACGCCCCAAGCAGGTGCTTCAGCGCGACCTCACCCATCGGCGAACGGCAGATGTTCCCCGTGCAAATGACCGCGACGTGTAGTTGAGTCATAAACCTTCTTTGTGACGCCACTCGGCGCGAACTTGACGTGCGTACTTCGACACCAAGACGGTACGATAAATCCGAGACGGAAAGGGGAAGCGATGCCATTGTCAGAGCACGAACAGCGGATCTTGGCCGAGCTTGAAGAGTCGCTTTCCAAACAGGATCCCCGATTCGCGAAGTCAGTACGCGAGACGAACGTCTACTCCCACGGTGGCCGTCGCGTCCGCTGGGGTGCCGCCGGTTTCGTACTCGGTCTGGCCATCTTGGTACTGTTCTTCTCACGGTCGATCGTCATCGGACTCGGCGGTGTAGCCCTGATGTTCATCTCGGCCATCGTCATCGAGCGAAACGCGCGGCTCTTGGGTCGCGCGTCGTGGCAGGACCTTACGCGTCGTATCCACGGAGATGAGACGCACACGACTGAGAGCCCTCGGGCGCGGTCGTTTCGCGACTGGTTGTCGCGCCAACGCAATAAAGACCAGTGACCCCCTCGGGGGCGACGGCGTACGCCGCCCCGGTGCTGGCGATTGACATCGGTGCGACGAAGATTGACGCGGCGGTGGTTGAGACCGACTGTTCACTGCGCGACCGGCGCCGACTACTGCTCGCCGAACTGGACGACGTCGCGTCAGCACTGGTGTCACTCGTGCGCGGCATGGCATCCGCGCATCAGGTGGCGGTCGTTG
>JAJZSM010000328.1 GCA_021849765.1 Actinomycetes bacterium
GGGCTACGCTTCGTAGCGTGCAACCACCGTCAGAACCGGACCGTAATCTCGCCCTGGAAATGATTCGCGTGACCGAGGCGGCCGCTATCGCCGCCGCTCGCTGGGCCGGTCGCGGCGACAAGAACGCGGCCGACGGCGCAGCGGTGGACGCCATGCGCTTCGTGCTCGGCGCGGTCGCCATGGACGGCATCGTCGTCATTGGCGAGGGCGAGAAGGATGAGGCGCCGATGCTCTTCAACGGTGAGCACATCGGCGACGGTCAGCCGCCCCTGGTCGACGTGGCCGTCGACCCGATCGACGGCACGACGATGACCGCCATGGGCCGTAAGGGTGCGGTCTCGGTCATCGCGCTCTCGGAGCGCGGCACCATGTTTAATCCCGGCCCGTGCGTGTACATGCGCAAGATCGCGGTCGGCCCACGTGGACGCGGCGCCGTTGACATCAACGCGACCCCCACCGAGAACCTGCGCGAGCTCGCCAAGCGGCTCGGCAAGCCGGTCCAGGAGTTGGGCGTCGTCGTGCTCGACCGTCCTCGCCACCACGAGCTGATCGGCGAGATCCGCGAGGCCGGCGCTCGAGTCCTGTTGATCTCGGACGGCGACGTGACCGGTGCCATCGCGACGGGCTGGCCGAACTCCGGCGCCGATCTCCTCCTCGGCATCGGCGGCACGCCCGAGGGCGTCATCGCCGCCGCAGCGCTCAAGGGGCTCGGTGGCGAGATCCAAGGCGTGCTGTACCCGCGCGACGAGGTCGAGCGCGAGACCGCCGAGGCGATGGGCTACGACTTGGACCGAGTGCTCACCACCGATGACCTCGTGACCGGTGACAACTGCTACTTCTCGGCGACCGCCGTCACTGACGGCGACTTCCTCAAAGGCGTGCGCTTCACCGATTTCGGTGCCACCACCCAGTCCCTCGTCGTGCGCTCACGCTCAGGCACCGTACGCACCATCGAGACGTTCCACCGCCACAACAAGCTCCAGGAGTTCACCACCGCCGGCTTCTGACTAATCCCCCTTCAACGAACTGAGAAACCATTTGGCGAAGGGGGGATTCGTGAATCAGTGCACGAGTCAACACGTTGCGACCGGCGCGGTCGCGCGTTAGGGTCCGGCTACGAGGACAACTCGTGAGAACTGAGGAGGCCGGAGTGAACGTAGCCAACCTGCTGGCAACAAAGGGACGCGACGTCGCCACGATCAACCAGGAACGCACCGTTCATGACGCGGTCGCGATGCTGAAGGAGCGGGGCATCGGCGCCCTGGTCGTCGTCGGTGGCACGGGACCGCTGACCGGGATCTTGAGTGAGCGCGACGTCGTGCGCGCCTTCGCGCGCGAGGGCGCCGACGCCCTCGACCTTCGGGTCGCGGCCCTGATGAGCACGTCGGTCACCACCTGTGAGGAGTCGACGTCGGTGAACGAACTCATGACCACAATGACCGAGAAGCGCATCCGCCACGTGCCGGTCGTCCAGGGCGGCCTGCTCGTCGGGATCGTCTCGATCGGCGACGTGGTGAAGGCCCGGGTGACCGAGCTCGAGAACGAGAAGCGCGACCTCTTGGAGTACGTGAACGCCCGCTAACGAGCATCGCCGTACGGGGTACGGTTATGAGCGAGGTGGGTCATGCTCGCGACGATCACGCAGTCGACGTTGACGATTCGGCTGCTCCTGGTTCACCTGACCGTCGCGCGCGGTGGCGCGATCGTCGGACTCATCGGTTCACTCCTCGTCGTGGCAGTGCTCGTGACGTCGGCCTGGGCGATCGGTCACGCCGTCGGCACACCCGAACGGGTGTTCCAAGCAATCGGACGCTCCAAGTGGCGATGGGTGGTCGCGATGGTCGTCCTGCTGGTGGCCGGGGACGCGACCGCGACCGTGGTCGCGCTCTACTATTTGATTCGAGTCCGTCCGCGGCTCAACGACGTGACGGGCAATCGGCCCGCCTCCCGCGTGCACCGCGACGAGCGCTGACGTCGCGAAAGACGCGTAGTCCCCTAGCTCGCCGCCGCGCGCAGGCGCAGTTCGGCGCGCTCGAGCGCGGCGTGCGCGAGCAGGTGCGCGGCGTGGTCCTCGGGGTCGCCCTTGGTCAGCGCCGCAGCTCGACCTCGGCCCGTTCCTTCGCGGCCTGGGCTCGCGGCACGTCGATATCGGTCGTGCGTTCGGCGACGCCCGCGAGGACGGTCGCGCGCGTCACGCCTTCGACGTCGTCGGGGCCGACCTGGAAGTAGCCACCGTGCACGGCGAAGGCGAGCTCGCCCTCGTTGGTCTGGACTCGCACGATGCCCGCCACGATGTCACCGACGGTCTCGGTGTGCTGGGGCAGGATCGTGAAGTCGCCCTCCGAGGAACGCGCGATCAGCGCGTTCGCCTCGCCGCGCCACAACGCCGCCTCGGGCGTCACGATCTCAACCTTCAACGTGGCCACGACTACTCGTTCGCCAGCTCAGCGGCCTTGCGCTCGACGTCAGACGCACCGCCGACGTTCAAGAAGGCCTGCTCCGGGTACTGGTCGAGGTCGCCGTTGACCAGGTGCTCGAAGGACTCGATCGT
>JAJZSM010000329.1 GCA_021849765.1 Actinomycetes bacterium
GCGAAGGCCGTCAACGTCATGAACACTCCGAAACCGAGCGCGAGACCGGCCATTAGCTGCGGGGTCGGATTCGATCGATGGGCGATCACGAGGCCGCCGACCACCGCCCCGAGCCCCATGGCTCCGAGCAAGAGCCCGTAGTTGGCGGCGTTCGCTTGGTGGAACGTCACGTGGGCGAAGACTGGCAGGGTCACGGTGAAGTTGAAGGCGAACGTGCCGACTACCGCCACGGCGAGGATCACGTTGCGCAGCTGGGGCGTCTCCATGACGTAGCGCAGCCCGAGACGCAACTGACCCTTCTCGCGTTCGACGGTCTTCATCGTCATGAAGTCCGCGCTCCTCATCAGCGCCAGGGCGACAATGACCGCGATGAAGGACGCCGCGTTGGCGTAGAAACACGCCGCCGTGCCAACGAGGGCGATCAGCGTCGCAGCAATCGACGGCCCGATGAGCCGTCCCGAGTTCATCAAGACACTGTTGAGACTCACGGCGTTGGCGATGAGGTCCCGCCCGACCATCTCCTGGACGAAGGACTGGCGCGCGGGCATGTCGAAGAGGTTGACCACGCCGAGCAGGGCCGCGATGATGTAGATGGAGCCGACGCTGACGTGGTGGGTCGTGACGAGCACCCCCAGGACCAGAGCGAGCAGGCCCGCTCCTGACTGGGTCGCGTAGAGGATGCGGCGCTTCTCGTAGCGGTCCGCGACGAGTCCCCCGTACGAGCCGAGCACCAACATCGGGACGTACTGCAGGGCGACCGCGATCCCGAGGTCGACCGAGGAGCCCGTTATCTGCAACAGCAGCCAACCCTGGGCCACCGACTGCATCCAGGTCCCCGACGTCGAGATCAGCTGGCCAATGAAGTAGAGACGGAAGTTACGCACGCGCAGCGCCGCGAACGTCCGCGATGAGAACGTCGCGACCGCGCTCACGCCTGCTCCAAGATGGTCTCGAGCAGCGTGGCCAACTCGCCGGCGCGACGGCGCTCGGCGTCGGGCAGGGCGTCCAGAGCGCGCTCCAAGAACTCGTCCTTGCGCCGGTGAATCGCCGCCAATTCGTGGCGGCCCGACGCGGTGATCGTCACGCGCGTGCAACGCCGGTCAGCGTCGTCGGTCACCCGCTCGATCAGACCGAGGCGCTCCATATCTCGAACGAGGCGAGTCACCGACGGCGGCGAGATCTGCTCGGCCGCGGCGAGGTCACCGAGCGAGGGGTGCTTAAGGCGGCTCACCACCGCGAGCAGCGACGCCTGAGCTGGAGAAATACCGCCCAGCGCCGACTGGCGCAGTCGTCGGTTCAGTCGTGTGATCGCGTACCGAAGCCGCGTCGCTGTTTCGTTCGTTACTGTATCCATTAGTTCACCTAACTAAATAATACAGTCACGAACAGCGCGCGTGACTTCACGGCGTTCGTCGTCAATCGGGCTGGATTGGTCCGTGCTCGCTCTCGTACTCGCGGATCGTCTCCACGTAGCCCTCGATGTCGCTCTCGGCATTCGGCGAACCGCGTCCGACCTTGGTCAGGTACACCGTCAGCCCCAAGTCCCGCAGCACGCCGTCAGCCGCCCGGCGGGCCTGCAACTCATCGACCTTCGCCTGACCCTTCTGTGCGACGTCCTTGGCCACCGACGCCGCTGCCGCCGCCTGTTCCTTGACCTTGTCCATCAAACCCATGGTCACCCCCTCGGTCTCACTGCGAAGCGTAGTCCTGTCCACCTGGGCGTACCAGCCCTACAGGGCCCGGTACCGCGGAACGTAACCACCGGTACCGAGGGACATCGAGTCTTCGGCGTCGATCGCCTCGTCGACCCCACCGAGGACCTCGGTGACCCAGTCCAAGCGATCGGTCAGAATCCGCGTCACCCCGCCTTGGAGGGTGTCTGAGGAAATCGCGCAACTCGAACACGCGCCCTGGAGTTGCACCTCGACGACACCGGTCTCGACGTCGGCGCGCACGAGCACGAGGTCGCCACCGTCGGCCTGGACGGCCGGACGCATCAGGTCGATGAGCGCGTTGAGCGCCTTCAGACGGCTTTGGCGGACCTGGTCGGTTAGTTCTTCCACCGATCCAGTCTGCCGGACCGCGCGCCGGTCGTGACCTCCTGGCCCCGATACCATGGGCCGATGAGCACGATCGGCCCGCCGCTCGAGGAGATCGACCTCTCGGACATGGCGTTTTGGCGCCGTCCGTGGAGCGAGCGAGAGGCCGCGTTCGCCACGCTTCGCGCCGAGCGGCCGATCGCCCACTTCGATGAGCCGGTCGTCGAAGGCACGGCCTTCGAGTTCCCACCGGGACCGGGCTACTACGCACTCACCCGCTACGACGACATCGTGACCGCGTCGCGCCACCCGGAGGTTTTCCTTTCGGGGCCCGGTGCCGTCTCCCAGCTCGATCTGCCCCCCGAGATGGTGGAGTACTTCTCGGGCATGATCTCCACCGACAATCCCCAACACGCCCGCCTGCGACGGATCGTCGCCAACGCGTTCAATCCGCGTACCGTGCGTGCGATCGAAGACGCCATCGATCGCGTTGCCCAGCAAGTGGTGGACG
>JAJZSM010000330.1:0-1191 GCA_021849765.1 Actinomycetes bacterium
ACGTCACGTCCGAGCGCGATGAACTCGTTGGGGCGGCGCGCGTGGGTCACGCGCGCGACGTCCTGTTCGATGATCGGGCCCTCGTCGAGGTCGGCGGTGACGAAGTGGGCGGTCGCGCCGATTAGCTTCACGCCGCGCTCGTAGGCCTGGTGGTAGGCGCGCGCGCCCTTGAAGCCGGGCAGGAACGAGTGGTGGATGTTGACGATCCGCCCGTTCAGGTCCCCACAGAGTTCGGGTGAGATGATCTGCATGTAGCGCGCGAGCACCACCACGTCGACCTCGTGGCGCGCGACGAGGTCGCGCACCACGTCCTCGGCGGCCGACTTGGTCGAGGGGGTCACCTGGACCTCGAAGAAGGGGACGTCGTGGCGCTCGCAGAGCTCGCGACAGACCCCGTGGTTGCTCACGACCGCCACGATGTCCAGGGCCAGGTCGCCCTGCTCGGCGCGGTAGAGCAGGTCGGCGAGGCAGTGGTCGAACTGCGAGACCATGACGAGGGCCCGGCGGCGCTGGGCCTCGGGGCGGATGGTGAGCGTCGGATTAAAGGCCGCGAGGTCGGCCTCGAGTCGCTCTCGCACCGTCTCGGCGTCGACGGTACAGGTGAAGCGGGTGCGCATGCAGAACTGGCCCGTCACCGGGTCGGTGAACTGGTCGTTCTCCAGGATGTTGCCGTCGATCGCAAAGACCGCCGAGCTGAGTGCGCGCACGATGCCCGGCATGTCCAGGCACTGGAGGGTGACGACGTAGGTGACCTCGGGCACGATCGCGGACTACGACCGGTACGAGTAGAACCCCTGGCCCGTCTTACGTCCGAGCAGGCCGGCCTGGACCATGCGCGACAGCAGCGGGGGCGGAGCGAGGTGGGACTCCTTGAACTCCTCATAAAGCGACTCGGCGACCGCGAGGGTCGTGTCGAGGCCGATGAGGTCGGTCAAGGCGAGTGGCCCGAGCGGGTGCGCACAGCCGAGCACCATACCGTTGTCGATGTCCTCGGCGCTCGCGAAGCCCGACTCGAGCATGCGGATCGACGAGAGCAGGTAGGGGATGAGCAGGGCGTTCACGACGAAGCCGGCGCGGTCGGGCGAGGTGATGACCTTCTTGCCGAGCACGTCGGTGCCGTAGGCGCGTACGCGCGCCGCGGTCTCAGGGCTGGTGAGCAGTGACGAGATGACCTCGACAACCTAAAAGCAC
>JAJZSM010000330.1:1201-2547 GCA_021849765.1 Actinomycetes bacterium
GGGTTAAAGAAGTGCATCCCGATGACCTGTTCGGGACGGCGGGTCGACATCGCGAGTTTGATAATTGGGATCGAGGAGGTGTTGGTCGCGAGGATCGCGTCGTCGGCACTCACGACAGCGTCCAACTTCTTGAAGACCTGGACCTTGGTCGCCTCGTCCTCGGCGACGGCCTCGATGACGATCTGGCGGTCGTGGAGCTTGGCGAAGTCCTCGGAGAAGCTGAGGTTGCCGCGCACCCGGTTGGCCTCGTCCTCGGGCAGCTTGCCCGCCGCGACGGCCCGGCTGAGGGACTTCTCGATGCGCGCGACGCCCGCGGCGAGCGCCTCGGGACTGCGCTCGATGACGATGACGTCGGCACCGGCCTTGGCGGCGATCTCCGCGATACCCGAACCCATCAGGCCGCAGCCCACTACACCAACCCGTTCCATCGAGACCTCCTCGTCCGATGTCGACCGCCTGTCGAGCGTTTCGAGTCTAATGGGAGTGCCGTGAAGGCTCAGGTGACGCCGTGGGGCGATGGCGGCTCCGGGTAACACATTCGTCATTGATGTTTATATCAATATCCATTGATGCTAGTGTGGCGAAATGCCACGCCCCGCTCCCGCCGCGCTCGCCTCACTCGATGACGCGCGATCGCTGGTGCCGGTGTTAAAGGCCATCAGCGACGAGTACCGCCTCGCCATCCTGCTCACCCTGGCGCGCGAGTCGCGAACCGTGGTGGAGCTGACCGAGGAGTTGTCGATCGCCCAGCCGCTCGTGAGCCACCACTTGCGCGCACTGCGCGAGGCCGGCCTGATCTCGGTCACCCCCGAGGGCCGCTCGAACCGCTACGCCGTGTGCTGTGACGCGGTCGCCGAGCCGATCCGGCTCCTGTCGGGGATCGCGAACGCTAACCCATCGTGTTGAGAGAAGAAGAGGGACAATGAACGAGACGGATGAATCGATACGCGTCGCCGTGCGCGACCGCTACGCGAGTGCGGCACTCTCGGTGAGCGCAGGAAGCGCGTCGTGCTGCTCCACGTGTGACACCCCCGACCTCGGGGTCGGCGAGGGGTTCGGGTCGACCTTCTACTCGGTGGATGACACCGGTGCGCTACCCGCGGCCGCGGTGCTCGCCTCGCTCGGCTGTGGCAACCCGACGGCGCTCGCGACCCTCGCTCCCGGCGAGGTCGTCTTGGACCTCGGGTCGGGCGGCGGCATCGACGTGCTGCTGTCGGCGCGACGGGTCGGGCCGACGGGCACCGTCTACGGGCTCGACATGACCCCCGAGATGATCGAGCTCGCGCGGATGAACCAGGCCGAGGCCCAGGTGACCAACGCCGAGTTCCTGCTCGGCACGATCGAGT
>JAJZSM010000331.1 GCA_021849765.1 Actinomycetes bacterium
TGAGGCCCTTGCCTAGGGAACTCGACACTCCGCCGGTGACAAACACGAACTTTGTCATGCCAGCACCGATGTGTCCACGGACTTCCAGTGTAGCGAACCTGGCGGCTCGCTCCGACCATTACGACGTGGTACCCAACATTCGCTCAGCCAAGGCGCGGGCTTCTTCACTGAGATGGTCGCCCGCGAGCATCCGGGCGATCTCTGAGACCCGGTCGGGACCCGTCACCTCGCGCACGGTGGTCGTGGTCGACTGCGCGCCGACGACTTTTTCGATGACGAATTGATGGTCGGCGCGTGCTGCGACCGAGGCGAGGTGGGTGACGGCGAGGACTTGTCGGTCACGGGCGACCTGAGCCAGGCAGTCGCCGATCTGTTCGGCCACCTGCCCCCCGATCCCGGCATCGACCTCGTCAAAGACGGTCACCACCCCGTCGCTCGCGCTGACCAGGGCCACGGCGAGCAGTAGACGACTCAATTCACCACCGCTCGCCAAGGACTGGACAGGGCCTTCGGGCCGGCCGGGATTCGGCGTGAACAGCAGTTGCACGTCGGAGCCATCGGGTCCATCGACACTCAGACGCACCGACGCGTTCGCGAGGGCCACGCGCGACAACTGGGCACCCAGTGTCGCACTGAGCGCCTTGGCCGCCTCCTCGCGATCTCGCCGAGCCGTCGCCGCGAGGTTCGCCTCGCTCGTCGAGAGGTCACGAAGCTCCTGATCGAGCGCGATCAACTCCGCCTCGGCGTTGGTGAGCCGTTCGCGCTCGATCTCGAGGGACTCCCTCGTGGCAACGACCGTCGCTAGTGTCCCACCGTACTTGCGCGCTAGTCGCTGCAAGAGTTCCACGCGGGCTTCCAGTCGCGCCATAGTCTCGGGGTCGACGTCCTCACGATCGACGAACGCACGCAGGTCGTGCACGACGTCACGAGCCGAGGCCAGCGACGCCCCGAGCGTCGCCACGGCGTCATCGAGCCCGGCGACCGACGCGAGGGTGGCGACATTGCGGGCGAAGGCCGCCAGCAAGGAGTCCTCCCCGTCGCCGTCGAAGGACTCGATAGCCGCTACCACCGCGGCTCGACCATCGTGGACCGACGTCCACACCCGTAACTGGTCGAGCGCCTCGTCGAGTTCCGTGACCGAGGTCAAGTTGGCCGCCTCAAGTTCCTCGAGTTGGAATTTCAGCAGATCGAGCTCGCGCTCGCGCGTCCGCTCATCTCCACCGAACACCTCGCGCAGTCGTGTTATCTCCACGATCCGCCGGCGTGCTCGTTCCAGATCGCTGGTGTCCACCCCACCGAAGTCGTCGATGAGTCGAAGGATGTCGGAGCGATTGCGCAGGGTCAGCGAGTCGTGCTGACCGTGGATCGTCACCAGTGACTCCCCCGCCATGCGTAGTGCCTCGACACTGGTGGCGACGCCGTTCAGCGTGCTGCGTACTCGGCGATTCGCGCCACTCTCTCGCCCGAAGACCACCTCCTCGCCGGAACGGTCGCGCAGCACCGCGGCCACTTGCACGTCGTCGCCGAAGGCGTGGCGCGCCGACGCCGCGTCGGCCCCCAGACAGAGTGTCAGCGCACCGAGCAACAGCGTCTTGCCGGCACCCGTCTCGCCGGTGATGACGTTGAGCCCCGGTCCGAACTCCACACGCGCCTCGTCGATGACACCGAGCCCGCGCGCGTACAGCTCGAGCAGTTCGGCGTTAGGCATGGCCTTCCCGGAGGCTCTCGCGCAGTCGGAACCCCAACTCGAACCGGCGGGTCTCGACGACCCGCACGGGCTTAGGACTGCGTGAGACGCTGATTGACTCACCCGGCTCGATCGAGCCGATCGTTCGTCCGTCGGCGACCACTTCGGCGGACTTCGTCACGGCGTTCAGGCGGATGACCTTGTCGCCGCCGACGACGATCGACCGGTCGATCGTGAAGTGTGGGGCGATTGGTGTGAGCACCATCACGGGCAACGTCGTGTCGAGGACTGGTCCACCGGCCGAGAAGTTGTAGCCAGTGCTGCCGGTAGGTGTCGCTACCATCACGCCGTCGGCGGAGTACGTCAGATACTCGTCGTCGTCGACGAACGTGCACACGCGAACCATGTGGCCCGCGTGTGCACGTTCCACCACCACCTCGTTGAGAGCGAACTCCGAATCGCTTCGATTGGGCATGTCGATCTGGAGCGCCAATCGCTCGACGACGTGTGGGTCGTGCAGCGATCGCTTGATGTCGTGGATCAGTTCGGCCGCCGGCACGTTGAGCAGGAATCCCAACCGGCCCAGGTTGACCGCCATCACCCGAGCGCCGAGTTCGTGGGCCAATCGAGCGGACTTGAGGAATGTTCCGTCGCCGCCCAGACTGACCACCAATGCGTCAGCACCGCTAGCGGGCACATCGAGGTCGTCGAGCAACAAGAGCTCGGACGCAATGCCCTCCGAGCGCAACTGGCGTCCGACTTCGTCGGCGAGGATGACAGCGTCGGAGCGGTTGCTGAAAGCAGTGAACAGTAGGTCGGGCACGGTCCTCCTCGTTGCCATGGTAG
>JAJZSM010000332.1 GCA_021849765.1 Actinomycetes bacterium
CTTCACCTCGACCTCGGGCCCGGGGATCTCGCTCATGAACGAGCTGCTCGGACTCGCGTACTACACCGAGATCCCCGCCGTCATCGTCGACGTCCAGCGAACCGGCCCCTCCACTGGTATGCCGACGCGCACCCAGCAGGCCGACATCCTGCTCTGCGCGTACGCGAGCCACGGTGACACCAAGCACATCCTCACCTTCCCGGCCAACCCGGCGGAGTGCTTCGAGTTCGCCGTCACCTCCTTTGACCTGGCCGAGCGTTTCCAGACGCCGGTCTTCATGCTGCTTGACCTCGACATCGGCATGAACGACTGGGTTGTGCCCAAGCTCACCTGGGACGATTCGTTCGTCCCGGACCGCGGCCGGATCCTCAACGACGAGGACCTCGCGGGGATGAAGGAGTTCTTCCGCTACGCCAACGCCGACGCCGAGCACGTCGCGGCACGCACCGTGCCGGGCTCGGACTCCAAGGGTGCCTATTTCATCCGCGGTTCGGGCCACGACATGTTCGGCCGCTACACCGAGGACCCCGCGGAGTACCAGGAGGTCGTGGACCGTCTGAAGCTCAAGCACGCCGCAGCCGCCACCCACGTCCCGGCCCCGATCGTGATGACGAAGCCCAACGCCTCGATCGGCATCATCACCCTCGGCGGGTGCGACCTCGCGGTGCGCGAGGCCATCGACGAGCTCGCCGAGCGTGGCCTGCCCGCCGACTTCATGCGCGTGCGCGGGTTCCCGTTCGTCGCCGACGTACGGGCCTTCGTGGAGAACCACGAGTACTGCTTCGTCGTCGAGCAGAACCGCGACGGCCAGCTGCGCTCGCTCATCAGCATCGAAACCGGCGTGCCGATCGAGTCGATGCACCCGATCCTCGCCTACGGCGGCTTCCCGCTCAGCGCGGCCCAGGTCGTCGACGGCGTCCTCGGACACGACATCATCGAACAGTTGGAGGACTGACGTGCCATCGATCACCAAACCACTGATCCCGCTCGCGCCGCTCGCGAAGAACGAGCTCGGCCTGACGATCCGCGACTACGAGGGCGCGATGTCCACGCTCTGCGCGGGCTGCGGCCACGACTCGATCACCGCCGCGATCACCCACACGTTCTGGGAACTATCGACGCCCCCGCACATGATCGCCAAGCTGAGTGGCATCGGCTGTTCGAGCAAGACCCCGACCTACTTCGTGCGCGGCGCCCACGGCTTCAACTCGGCCCACGGGCGCATGGCGACGATCGCCACCGGTGCGGCCGCGGCGAACCGCGAGCTGACCTACATCGGTGTCTCGGGTGACGGCGACTCACTGTCGATCGGTATCGGCCACCTCGCCCACGCGATCCGTCGCAACGTGAACATGGTCTACGTCATCGAGAACAACGGCGTCTACGGGCTCACTAAGGGTCAGCTCTCGGCCTCGGCCGACATCGGCACGCGCCCGAAGAAGGGCGACGCCAACGTCGTGGCCCCGATCGACCCGATCATGCTGGGTCTCGCGATGGGCGCGACGTTCCTCGCGCGCAGCTTCTCGGGCGATAAGGAGCAACTGATCCCGATTCTGAAGGCGGCGGTCGCCCACAACGGCCTCGCGCTGATCGACGTGATCAGCCCGTGCGTGACCTTCAACGACCACGAGGGCTCGACCAAGAGCTACCGCTTCATGCGCGAGCACGAGGTGAAGGAGGTTCTCACCGATTTCGTGCCCGAGCGCGAGGAGATCGCCGTGGCGATCGGCGGGCGCGAGAAGCGCGCGGTCACGATGCACGACGGCAGCGTAATCACGTTCAGCTCGGTGCCCGAGGGCTACGACCCGACGAACCGGATCTCGGTCGAGGAGTACATCCGAGACCACCAGCGCATCGGCGAGGTCGTCACCGGGCTGCTCTACCTCGACGAGTCGGCCCCGAGCATGCACGAGGTCAACCACACGCCCCTCGAGGGTCTCAACAAGCTCCCCTTCGAGGCGCTCTGCCCCGGCAGCGCGGTCTTGGAAGACCTGATGGCGGACTTCCGCTGAGCGGGTACGTGAAGGTCTGATCGACGCCCGGTCCGCCACGCGGACCGGGCGTCGAAGATTCGCGAGTCCTCGCGCTACCCGTGTAGCGACTCGTGCCCAGCGTGCGCGATGGCCGCGGTGACGAAGCGTTGCGCCAGTTCGGGTGTCGCGGCGAGGTGCTGGTGGAGGTAGCTCGCAAAGAGCGTCGGGGTGTTCACCCCACCCGGGGCGGTGGCGAAGCGACCGGCGAGGTCCAGACCGTCACCCGCCGGCGTGACCGTTGAGCGATGGAACTCGTGACCGCGCAATGCGGTGCCCGCCGGACCGAAGATTCCCGGCCCCTTGGTGGTCGCACGCCGGTAACCGAGGGTCAGCCGGTCGGTCATCGTCGCGTGGGTCCCGGCGAGCACGCCCGCCATCGGCATCTCGTCGAGTGACTCACAGAGCCACAGGTAGCCCCCGCACTCGGCCCAGGTGACGAGGCCCGCGCCCACGCGCGCGCGCACGTCGTAAAGGAGCCGTTCGTTGCCAGCCAACGCGC
>JAJZSM010000016.1 GCA_021849765.1 Actinomycetes bacterium
TCGAGCGCGATCACCTCGGCGCCGTCGCGCGAGACGGCGAACCCGCCCTGGCTACGCACGCGCAACTCGAGGTCCTCGGCACCGAGATCGAAGGCACCGGTGGAGAGTTCGACGCGCACGGTCTTTCCAGCGTCGAGCGCGGCCGCGGCCGCCACGGGGTCCACCGTGGCGAGCGCCGGACGAAGCTCCTTGACCGCCTCGCCGAGGCGCGGCCCGACGGAGCGGAAGTTGGGCACCAGTTCGAAACTCAACACCTCGGCCAGTTCCGTGCCGTATTCGAGCACGTCCACGTTCAACTCGTCCTCCACCACGTCCGCCGGCGGGCGGGGGGCGTCGGTGGGCAGGAACACCAGGGCTCGCGCGAGCGGCTGGCGGACCTTCACGCCCGCTTCGGCGCGCGCGGCGCGCCCGAGCGAGGTCAAACGTCGCGCCACCGCCATCGAGCGCTCAAGGTCCGAGTCGATCAGTCCGACGTCGGCCTCGGGCCAGTCCTCTAGGTGCACGGACGCGACGTCGTCCACCTCGTTGAGCGCGCGATAGAGCCGCTCGGCGACGAAGGGGGTAAAGGGGGCGATGAGCAGCGTGATCCGCTGCAGCACGGTCAGGAGCGTCGCGTGCGCGGCCAGGGAATCTGACGCCGGCGCGTCCGGGTCCGTGCGCCAGAACCGACGACGACTGCGCCGGACGTACCAGTTCGACAGGTCGTCGATCAGACCCGCCAACGCGTCGGTGCCCCCGAGTGGCTCGTACCCGTCGAGGGCTGCCGTCACCTCGGTCGTCGTCGACTCGAGACGCGAGAGAATCCACCGGTCCATGTCGCTGCGCTCAGCCACCGGCGGTACACCGGGGTCGGCCGGATCGAAGTTGTTCAGCGCCGCGTACGTCGTGAAAAAGCTGAACGTGTTCCAGAGCGTCGCGAGAGTTTCGCGCAGCGACGAGTCGATCGCGCCCAGGCTGGCCCTCGTCGAGGTCCACGGCGAGCCCTGGGAGAACATCCACCAGCGCAGCGGGTCGGCCCCTCGGGTCGTCAGGACCTCCCACGGGTCGATCACGTTGCCAACGGACTTGCTCATCTTGCGGCCCCGCTCGTCGACGATGTGGCCCAAACAGAGCACGTGTTGGTAGGGCGTGCCCCCAAAAACGAGGGTGTTCACGGCGAGCAGCGAGTAGAACCAACCGCGCGTCTGGTCGATGGCCTCGGCCACCAGCTGCGCGGGGAACTGCATCGCCTCAGCCGAACCGGCCACGTGGGGGTAGCCGACCTGGGCGGCGGGCATCGCACCGGAGTCGAACCAGGCGTCGATCACCGGCTCCACCCGTCGAGCGACCAGGCCACAGGTCGGGCAGTCAAAGACGACCTCGTCGATGGCGGGGCGATGCGGGTCAAGTTCGGTGAGGTCGCGCCCGGCCAACGCACCGAGTTCAGCGCGTGAGCCGATGCAGGTCAGGTGACCATCGTCGCAGCGCCAGATCGGCAGCGGCGTCCCCCAGAAGCGGTCACGCGACAGGGCCCAGTCGACGTTGTTGGCGAGCCACTCGCCGAAGCGACCGTCTCGGATGTGGGCCGGGTGCCAGTCGATGGTCGAGTTCTCGGCCATCATCGCCTCTTTGAACTGGCTTGTGGCGATGTACCAGCTGGGCTTACCCCAGTAGATCAACACCGTGCTGCAGCGCCAGCAGTGCGGGAGCGCGTGGGTGTAGTCCAAGCGCGTGATGAGCAGGCCACGCCGCTCGAGTTCGTCGTTGATCGCGTGGTTCGCCTCGCGCACGTCGCGGCCCTCCAGCCACTTGACCGCGGCGGTGAAGGTACCGTCGGGGCCTACGGGGTTCACCGTCGGCAGACCGTGCGCTCGGGCGACCTGGCGGTCGATCTCCCCGAAGGCCGGTGCCTGGTGGACGAGGCCGGTGCCCTCATCGGTCGTGACGTAGTCAGCGGCCACCACGTAGCAGGCGTCGACGTCGACCGGCAGTGGGACGTCGGTGAAGGGGCGTTCGTAGTGCAGGCCCACCAACGCGGTACCGGCCATCGTCGACGAAACACGGGCGTTGGTACCAAAGACTGACTCCACGAGGTCGGCGGCGACGACGGTGCCCTCGACCACGGCGTAGGTGATCGAGGGATTGACCGCCACCGCGACGTTGGAGAGCAGTGTCCAGGGCGTCGTGGTCCAGACGGCGAGGTGGGTGACCCCGTCGAGCCCGTGCGCCGCCGCGTCGGACACGGCCAGTCGCACGAAGGCACTCTCGTCGACCTCGTCGGTGTACACCTCGGGCTGTCCGAGCTCATGGCTCGAGAGGGCGGTACCGCACCGAGGGCAGTACGGGATGACCTTGAGGTCCTCATAGAGCAGACCGCGCGTGAAGAGCTGCTGGAGCTGCCACCACACCGATTCGACGTAGGAGGGATTGAACGTGAAGTACGCGTTCTCCATGTCGGTCCAGTAGCCGATTCGCTCGGTGAGCCGTTCGAACTCCCCGACGTAGGTCATCACCGACTCGCGGCACAGCCGTGTGAATTCGGTGATGCCGACCTCCTCGACGATCGCGCGTTTGCCCGAGATCCCGAGCTGCTTCTCGACTTGGACCTCGACGGGGAGCCCGTGGGTGTCCCACCCGGCCCGGCGCGCGACGAAGCGGCCCCGCATCGTCTGGTACCGACAGAACAGGTCCTTGTAGATGCGCGCCCAGACGTGGTGCAGCCCCGGCTTGCCGTTGGCCGTCGGTGGTCCCTCGTAGAACACCCACGGTTCGTTGCCCAGGCGATGGTTCATCGAACGGGTGAAGACGTCATTGGCCTTCCAACGCGCGAGTTCAGCCTCTTCGAGGTTCACGAAATCGAGGTCGGCGCTGACGGGTTGAAACACGGTGCTCCTTCATCGGGTCCCCTCATCGTACTAACGGACCTTGAAGCGCCGATGACCCGTATCGTGGGCTGGTGCCGTTCACGATCATTGACGAGCCCGTCGGGGCCAGCGGGTCGCGCAGTCTCATCTACGCCGCGGTCGACGAGTTAGAGCGCCGCTACGGCAACGCCGAGGACGCCCAGCACCTCGATTACGAGGAGCTGGCCCCGCCGCGGGGGTGCTTCCTCGTGGCCCGCGACGGTGGCAATCTGGCCGGCGGCGTCGGCCTTCGCCTGATCGGTGACTCGTCTGCGGCCCTCGGCGAGGTGAAACGGCTCTGGGTGCGACCCGACCTGCGCCGCCACGGCCTGGCCAAGGCGTTGATGGACGCCGTCGCTCTTCGCGCGCGTGAACTGGGTTACCGCCGGCTCTACCTCGAGACCGGTCCGGCGCAACCCGAAGCCCTCGCGCTCTACCCGAGGATCGGGTGGGAACCGGTCGACACGTTCCCGCCGGGTGCCTACACCCACCCCGGCGCGTCGCGGTTCACGCTCGCGCTCTAGCGACCGAAGGCGCGATCGAGCCACTGCGCCGACAGATCGGCGAGCGAGTCGAGCACGAGGTCGGCGAGCCCGAAGGCCGGCAGCTCACGGTCAACGGGCGTGGGCACCGCGACTACCGACATCCGTCCAGCCTTGGCGGCGAGCACCCCGGCCGAGGAGTCTTCGAAGACGAGACAGCTCGTCGGGGCGACCGCCAGGTTCGCCGCGGCGCTGAGAAAGACACCGGGGTGGGGCTTGCCGAAGGGCTCGGTCTCGGCCGAGTTGATCGAAAGGAACCGATCACGCAGATCGAAGTGGGCGAGACAGCGCTCGATGAGCACGTAGGGGGTGGAGCTCGCGAGCGCCACCGGTCCACGCTCGGCCGCGAGGTCGAGCGCTCGAACGGCCCCCGGGAGCAACCGCCCCTGGGACTCGACCAACTCCCCCACCCGCTCCAGCAGTCGCGCGACGATCGCTTCGGCGCTGGGGCCGCTCCAGGGGTAACGCTGATACCAGTACGAGACGACCTCGGCGACGAACATGCCCTTGGTACGTCGGTCCTCATCCTCGGTGATCGGCACACCTAAGGACCCGAAGATCTCGACCTCGGCCCGATGCCACAGCACCTCGGAGTCGATGAGGAGTCCGTCCATGTCAAAGAGCGTCGCGCGCATCGTCACCCCGACACTCTGACACAGCCGTAACGTGGTTCCGTGTCCGCCATACGCCTCCTCGTGCCCTCGGACGTAGACGACATCGTCGAGGCCGTCGCGCGTGACCAGCGCCTCGCGAGCCAGTCGAACCGCTTCATCGACGCTGCCCTTAACCGAGACGAGCTCGGTGATTCCTACCGACGACGTCGGACGCCGACCTGGGTCGCGCTCGAGGGGACGCGACTGGTCGGCCACCTCACCGCAACCACGCTGCAACGGCCGTCGGGTCGGGTGAGCGCCTGGATCAGTCCCGACGCCGCCTCCTTTAGCGACGTGGCGACGCTCGGCGCGCTCTACGCCTTCGCCGGTGCGCGGTGGCTCGCCGACGGCGTCGAGGACCACGAGGTGTGGACGTACGACCGTCCCGACACCCGCGACCCCTGGCTCGAGCTCGGATTCGCCCTGCGATTCCGCCGTGGCTGTCTCGAGCTGGTCTCGCGAGGTGAGCCGAACTGGCCGCCGGGCTACCGGCTGCGACACGGCACCCGTGACGACCTCGACCTGGCGCTGCACTTCAATGGCCTGCTCGACGACGAGGACGCCGCGGGACCGAGTTTCGCGCGGCCCGAACCCTTCGACCGCGACGGACTCGCCGAGACGCTCGATGACCCCGACACGGTCCACGCGGTGGTCGAGCACCTTGAAGGTCCGGTGGCCCAGGCCATCGTCTTTCCCCTGCTACCCGTACGCGGTGCCCACGAACGCACCGTGCACCTGAGCGCGGTCGTGGTCGAACCGGCACACCGGGGCCGCGGCGTGGCGACAGCCATGCTCGACGAGCTCGCTGGCGAGGCCCGCCGACGAGGCTTTCAGTACGCCGACGTCACGTGGCGCACGGCCAACCTCGCGGCGGCCGCATTCTGGCGTGCCTACGGCGCCACCGCGACCTACGTCCGCCTGCAGCGACGGCTAGGCGACGACGCCACGTAGCCACCACATGCTCGTGGCGAAGGAACCGCGTCACTCGTTTGGCCGAGCGAACACGAACCGTTAGGCCAGTGACGCCTCGATCGCGGCGACCAGCACCGGGTCCTCCGGAGTCACTGTCGGCGCGAAGCGCTGAATCGACCCGTCCGGAGCGAGCAGGAACTTCTCGAAGTTCCAGCGGATATCGCCCACGTGACCGTCCGCGTCGGCGACCGACGTGAGGGTCTCGTAGATCGGGTGGCGACCCTCGCCGTTCACCTCGATCTTCTCAAAGAGCGGGAACGTCACGCCGTAGGTGGTCGAACAGAACGACTGGATCTCCTCAGCCGTTCCGGGCTCTTGGCCCATGAACTGGTTGCACGGGAAACCGACGACGCTGAACCCGCGCTCGGCGTATCGCTCGTGCAATGCCTCGAGCCCCTCGTACTGGGGGGTCAAGCCGCACTTGGAGGCCACATTCACCACCAACACGGACTTGCCGCGATAGGGGGCGAGCGACGCGTCGTCGCCGGCCAGGGTCCGAACAGGGATGTCGTAGACGCTCATGGAGGTGACGATACCGGGGCCGACGTGTTCGTCAATCGCTCCGTCACTTCTAGGCTCCCCGTATGCACGCCGCCGTACTCATCGATGGACGCCTCGAAGTTCAACAACGACCGCTCCCCGAGCCGGGACCCGGCGACGTCCTCGTCGCCGTCGCCGGCGCGGGCGTCAATGCGGCGGACCTGATGCAGCGCCGCGGGCTGTACCCCGCACCCCCGGGCTGGCCCACCGACGTCCCGGGGCTCGAACTCGCCGGTGTGGTCACCGCGGTCGGCCACGGCGTTGACCCCGAGCTCATCGGGCGTCGCATCTGTGCGATCGTGGGCGGCGGTGCGCAGGCGACACACTGCGTGGTACCGAGCGAACACCTGATCGGGGTCGCGGACTCGATCGATCTCACGGTCGCGGGCGGTTTCGCCGAGGCGTTCGTCACGGCCCACGACGCCCTCGTCACCCAGGCGGCGACCGGCTCGGGTGACCGGATCCTGATCTCGGGGGCCACGGGTGGTGTTGGCTCGGCCGCGGTCCAGATCGCGGCGCGCCGCGGCGCCGAAGTGATCGCCGTCACCCGCACGACCCAGTTCCACGACCGACTCCGCGAACTCGGCGCGTCTGAGACCATCACCGTCGACCAGGCGGCGACCCTCGACCCGGTCGATGTCGTCATCGAGCTCGTCGGCGCGGCGCACCTCCAGCACGCGCTCGGCGTACTCGCCGCGAGAGCCCGCGTGGTCGTCATCGGTGTGGGCGGCGGTGGGCGCGTCGAAGTAGACCTGCTCAGGCTGATGAACCGGCGCGCCACGATCACCGGTTCCACCTTGCGCTCACGCAGTCGCGACGAGAAGGCCCTCGTAATCCAGCGCGCGAGCGCCGACTTGCTCGACGACTGGTCGAGTGGTCGACTCCAGATCCCGGTCGCGCGCGTCGTCGACCTCGCCGACATCACCGCGGCCTACGATTACTTCGCCGAGCCCGGGAAATTCGGCAAGGTCGTGGTGCGCATCTCGTGACCACGTGGCGTTACGGGGAGCCGGTCCCCCGGCCCCACCCCTCGCGTTGCGACCCCGATCGACCCGACTACGAGGCGATCATCGCCGCCCATGAACACGCGGTGAGAACGGAGGCGCCGACGTACCTCGACCCCGCGACGGGCTTCGTCGTGCTCACCGTGGCAACGTTGGCACGTCGGGGCCAGTGCTGTGACAGCGGCTGTCGACACTGTCCCTACCTCGAGTCCACGACGTAACCAAGCGAGCCGCCATCGCCCGCGAGGCGGGCGATGGCGGCTCGGACCGTGGTCAGCGACCTACAGCAGGTCGCGCAGTGGCGTGTAGTCCATGCCGTGGGCTTCAGCCACGGGACCGTAGGTGACCGCACCGTTCACGGTGTTGACACCTTCGGCGAGCGCGTCATCGGCCAGGACCGCCTCGCGCCACCCGTGGTGGGCGAGCTCCATCGCGTAGGGCAGCGTCGCGTTCGCGAGCGCCGCGGTGGACGTGTTCGGCACCGCACCGGGCATGTTCGCCACGCAGTAGAAGATCGAACCGTTCACCTCGAAGACCGGGTCGGAGTGGGTGGTCGGGTGGGTCGCCTCGAAGCACCCGCCCTGGTCCACCGAGATGTCAACGAGGACCGATCCCTCGCGCATCTTCGCCACGAGGTCGTTGCTCACCAACTTGGGCGCCTTGGCGCCCACGACGAGCACCGCACCGATGACGATGTCCGCACCGATGCAGGCCTCCTCCAAACTCAAGGTCGACGAGGCGATCGTCTGGAGACGTCCGTCAAAGTGATGGTCGATCTGACGAAGCCGGTCGAGGTTCCGGTCGAGGAGCTTCACGTTCGCGTGCAGGCCGACCGCGAGGGTGGCGGCTGCGAGACCCGCGACGCCGGCGCCGATCACGACGACGTTCACCGGCGCGACGCCCGGGACGCCACTGATCAGTGAGCCGTGGCCACCGCCGGGCCGCATGAGGTGATGCGCGCCCATCAACGGCGCCATCCGTCCGGCGACCTCGCTCATCGGCGTGAGCAGCGGCAACGAGTTGTCGCGGAGTCGAACCGTCTCGTACGCGATGGCGACGTTGTTCGCCGCCACGAGGGCGTCGGTGCACTCACGTGAGGCGGCCAGGTGCAGGTAGGTGAAGAGGACTTGATTCTTGTGGGCGGCCAGTCGCGGGTACTCCGCCGCGATCGGCTCCTTGACCTTCATGATCATGTCGCTGTCGGCCCAGACATCATCGACGTCGTCGACGATGGTGGCGCCATTCGCGACGTAGTCCGCGTCACTGATCGACGAACCTACGCCCGCGCCGCGCTCGATGAGCACCTGGTGTCCCGCGCCAGTGAGCTCACGAGCACCCGCCGGGGTGAGTGCCACGCGGTTCTCGTCGGTCTTGATTTCCTTCGGTACGCCTATTTTCATGAAATTCATCCTAATTTGCCGATTGCGGTGCCCTCGTTGGCTCCGACTACGCCTTCCTACGCGCGAGCACGATGCTCAGGATCGCAAAACCGATCCCGACGGTGAAGATCGCGGTTCCAAAGACGAACACTTGTGGCGGGATACCTACGCGGGTCGCGCCGTATACCCAGACGGGGAACGGGACGCTCGTGCCACTGAGGAAGTTCGAAGTCACGAAGTCGTCGATCGAGATCGCGAAGGCCATCAGCGCGCCGGCGAGCACACCGGGCATGATTAGTGGCAGCGTCACGCGCGTGAAGGTCACCGCCGGGGTCGCGCCGAGGTCGTACGCGGCCTCCTCAAGCGCCGTGTCGAACCCCGCGAGCCGGGCGCGCACGGTGACCGTGACGTAGGCGATCGAGAACATCACGTGGGCGAGCACGAGGGTGAGGAAACCACGGCCGATGTTGAACGTGACGAACAGCCCCAGCAGCGACGCACCCATGACGATCTCGGGGGCGGCGATGTTCAAGAAGATCACCTGCTCGAAGGCACCCTTGCCCCGGAACCGGGGTGGACGGTAGCGCACGAGCGCGATAGCGAGCATCGTGCCGAGCACCGTGGCGATGAGCGTGCTCACGAGCGCGAGGCGGATTGAGAGCCAGAACGAGGCGGTGAGGCCGGGCACGTTGCTCCACTGGTGGTACCACTGCGAGGTGAACCCATTCCAGGAGAAGCTCACCAACTGCATGCTGCCGATCGTCTTGTTGAAGCTGTAGAAGATCATGATGATGATCGGGAACACCAGGTACGCGATGACGAGCCACGAATAGGTTGGTAGGACGTACCGTCCCCAGCGTCGCTTCTTGACGACCCGCGCCTGAGGCGGCGACGTAGTGGGTTGGTCGAGCATCGTCATAGGTACTGCTCGATCGTTCGCGAGCCCAGGAGTCGGGCGTAGAGGAAGATGCCGAGCAGAGCCACGACGAGCAGGATCGCCGACAGCGACGCCCCGCCGGCGTAGTCCAACGTCACCAGGAACTGATTCTGGATGACCGTCCCGATCATGGTGTTGGACGTCCCACCGAGGATCTCCTGATTCACGTAGTCACCGAACATCGGAATGAACGTGAGCAGGAAGGCCGCGAAGATGCCGGGCACGGTGAGGGGCATGATGACCTTCATGAAGCCCACGCGCTTGGTCGCGTACAGGTCGTAGGCGGCCTCGAGCACCCGTCGGTCAATCCGCTCCAACGCCACGTAGAGCGGCAGCGCCGTGAAGGGTAGGTAGTTATAGGCCAGTCCCGCCATCACCGCGTAGCTCGTGCCCAGGATGTGGAAGCCCTGGGGTAGCAGGTGGATGTGCTTCAGCGCCCCGAGGACCACGCCGTTGTTGGCGAGTACGAACTCCCAGACGATGGTGCGGATGACGAAGGAGACGAAGAACGGCACGAGCAGCATCAGCAGGAAGAAGTTCTTGCGACGGCCGCCGTAGAAGGCAATCCAGTACGCGATCGGGAACGAGATGATCAGGTCCACGATGGTCGCCGCGGCGGCGAAGTAGAGACTGGTGATGAACTCCTGGTGGTACAGGCTGACCTCGCTCGAGAACTCGCCCCAGTGCCACGCCATCACGCACGCCCCCGTCGAGGGGCTACAGGTCTTGAGCGACAGCGAGAGCATCAATAGCAGCGGCACCAGGAACAACAACAAGAGCCACAGGCCCGACGGCAGGCTGAGTAGGTAGGGCGCGAGCGCCCTACCTACTCGCCGCTTGCGTCGTGGCGCTACGCCCCCTGGATGATCGGGAGGAACAAGTTGTTCCACGCGTTGATCTCCTCTTGATTCTTAAACGGGTAGTAGTTCTTGGACAGCTTGACGCGATCGGGCGTCGGAAAGACTGACGGCGAGTCGGCCGTGACCGACGTCGGCAGTCCGATCGACGGCTTCATCGCCTTCAGCGCGGCCGCGTCCCAGCCTGTCGGGTGTAGCAGTTGCTGCTTGGCCGAAGGAACAGGGCAGATGTAGTCGTTGTAGTACTCCACGACGGCCTGGGTCATCGGGCTGTAGTAGAAGTCCATCAGCTTCATGGCGTCGAGCGGGTTCTGGGCGTAGAGCGGGATTGCCATGTTGTCCGTCCAGAGCATCAACCCCTCCTTGGGAACCATCAGCACCAGGTCCTTGTACTTGCTGTTCAGGTTTGCCTGGAAGATGTCGCCGGAGTAGCACTGGGAGACAACGGTGTCGCCGTTCTTCAGGTGCTGGATGTAACTCTGGTCGTAGTAGGCCGTCACCAGGCCGTCACTGCGCTGCTGCTGGAGTTTCTTGGCCGCCTTGGCCCAGTCCTTCTCGGTCGAACTGAACGGTTCCACACCGATCGCGAGCAGACCGGCGCTACCCAGCTCGAAGGGGTCAGACAGCATGCCAATCTTGCCGGCGTACTTCTTGTCGAAGAGGATTTGGATGCTGTCGCCCGGGTTCTTCACGTGCTTGGCGTTGTAGGCGACCGAGGTCCAGCCCGACTGCCACGCCATGGTGTACTTGTTGCCCGGGTCCCACGAGGGGCTCTTCACGAGCGGTCCGGCGTACTTGTTGAAGTTCGACATCAACTTGTGATCAAGCGGGATGAGCCAGCCGTTCTGCATGAGGTAGCCGAGTTCGGGGTTGTTGTTGGTCATCACGACGATGTCGTAGCCGGTCGACTGGCCCGCGGCGAGCGATGGGCGGATCTTGGCGTAGAACGACGCGTTGTCCTGGATGACCTCGTAGTAACTCACCTTGATCTTGGTGGTCTGCGTGAAGTGTTGCAGCGACAGGTGCTTGCCGTTCAGTACGTCAATGTAGAGCGGCCAGTTCGCGAAGTTGACGGTGTGATGCAACTTCTGCTTCGACCACCACTTGGCGGTCCCCACGTTCTTATTCGGCAGCGCCGTCGCACCCGCACCGCTCGAGAGCAACAGCGACGCCCCCGCACCGGCTCCAGCCGCCTTCATCAGGCCGCGGCGTGAAATTCGCTGCTCCGTCATTCCGCGCCAGAACGACGGGTCGATCCCGCCATCCTGGCTAAACACATTGAATTCCTCTGACATAGCTAGTCCCCCTCTGTTTCATTGATTTCTACGGTTGTAGGTAGTGGCTTCACGGTAAAGGTGTGCTCCTCGGGCCAGCTGAGAATGACCTCGTCGCCGCTGCGCGGCGCCAGCTGGT
This sequence comes from Actinomycetes bacterium, assembly GCA_021849765.1. Next base: position 11,180 of record JAJZSM010000016.1, read on the forward strand.
TGCCGATGTTCTGGGCGTAGACCGTCACCTCGACCCCGAGCGTCGTCTCGACAATGTACTGATTACCCACCCCGGTGAACGTGGAGACGCGCACCCGTCCCCCGATCGCGTTGTGGTCCGGCTGGACGACCGTGCCGACCGGAAAGATCCCGATCTTCTCGGGTCGAACGCCGACTTTGACCGCCGTGCTCCCAGCGAGGTCAGGCACGTGGTCCGTGGGCACGACGATGGTCCCGCCGCCGTCGATGGCGATCGTGGTGCGCGAGCCCGACGTCGAGACGATTGAGCCCGCGAGCAGATTGGACGCCCCGAGGAACGAAGCCACGAACTCAGTCGTGGGACTGTCGTAGACGTCCTTCGGTGAGCCCATCCCTTCGATCCGACCGTGCCACATGACCGCGAGACGGTCCGACATGGTCATCGCCTCTTCCTGGTCGTGGGTGACGTAGAGGAAGGTGATGCCGACTTGGGTCTGGATGCGCTTCAACTCGATCTGCATCTGACGGCGCAATTTCGCGTCGAGCGCCGACATCGGCTCGTCGAGCAAGAGCAGTTTGGGCTGGTTCACGAGCGCGCGCGCGAGCGCGACGCGCTGCTGTTGGCCACCCGAGAGTTGGGAGGACTGCCGTTTCTCATAGTTCGGTAGGTCGACGATGTCGAGCATCTCGCCCACGCGCCGCTTGATCTCGTTCTTCTCGATCTTCTGGCGACGCAGCCCGAAGGCCACATTCTCAAAGACGTTGAGGTGCGGGAACAGCGCGTAGGACTGAAAGACGGTGTTCACGTCACGTCGATACGGCGGCAAGTTGGTGACGTCCTGGCCACCGAGCAGGATCCGGCCCTTGGTGGGATCCTCGAACCCGCCGAGCATTCGCAGCGACGTCGTCTTGCCACACCCCGACGGTCCAAGCAAGCTAAAGAACTCCCCCGCTTCGACGCGCAGGTTGAGGTCGTCCACCGCGTTCGCGTCGTTGAAGGTCTTGGTGACGTTGATGAACTCGACGTCGGCCGACTCCAGATTGGCGATCTTGCCCGATCGACCCAGCGAGCGCGCGCCTCGCGGTGCCTTGGGCTCAGTGGCCTTCGTCGCCCCAATGCTCATCTACTGCCCCCCATCTTCACTCCACGTAGCCGAAGCCACTTCCCCCCTGCTCCACAACCGCTTTGTCATGGAGCAGGCCTATCACCCCGTTGCCGCGCCGTCAGTTCAGCATCGCGAACTGACGGTTACATCTCGATGTTGTGCATCACGTGCTTGACGCGCGTGTAGTCCTCAAAGCCGTAGACTGACAAATCCTTGCCGTAGCCCGAGCTCTTGAAGCCGCCGTGGGGCATCTCCGCGACGAGCGGGATGTGCGTGTTGACCCACACGCAGCCGAAGTCGAGGTCGCGCGTGAAACGCATCGCGCGACCGTGGTTCGAGGTCCACACCGAGGACGCGAGACCGTAGTCGACCCCGTTCGCGTAGGCCAAGGCTTCGGCGTCGTCGTTGAACTTCTGCACCGTGATGACTGGTCCGAAGATCTCGTTCTGGATCATCTCGTCGTCCTGTAACAGACCGGCCACCACGGTCGGGGCGACGAAGAAACCTTCGTCGCCGACCTGGGAGCCACCGGCCGCGACCGAGGCGTGACTCGGCACACGCTCGAGGAACCCCGTGACCCGCGCCAGCTGATTGACGTTGTTCACCGGACCGAAGAGCGCGTCGACGTTGTCGGGCTTACCGATCACGGTGTGCTTGGCCTGCTCGGCCAGCGCGTCGACGAAGTCGCCGTAGACCTTGGAGGCGACGAGCACACGGGTGGCGGCCGTGCAGTCCTGGCCGGCGTTGAAGTAGCCCGCGATGGCGATGCCCTCGACCGCCGCGGCCAGGTCCACGTCGTCAAAGACAATCACCGGTGCCTTGCCGCCGAGCTCGAGATGCACGCGCTTGAGCGTCTTCGACGCGGTCGAGGCGACTTCCATGCCCGCGCGCACCGAACCGGTCACCGACACCATCGCCGGCGTCCGGTGCTCGACGAGCGCGCGACCCGTGTCGCGGTCACCGCAGACCACGTTGAAGACGCCCTCGGGCAGGACCTCGGCCATCAACTGCGCCATGTACAGCGCCGACGCCGGTGTCGAGTCGCCCGGCTTCAACACCATCGTGTTGCCTGCGGCGATCGCCGGTGCCCACTTCCACACCGCCATCATCATCGGGTAGTTCCACGGCGTCACCGCACCGCACACGCCAATGGGCTCACGACGGATGTAGCTCGTCATGCCTTCCATGTACTCGGTGGCGCCCCGACCCTCTAGCAGGCGAGCCGCCCCCGCGAAGAAGCGGATCTGGTCGAGCATGGGCGGCACCTCTTCGCTGTGGGTCAGCGAGAGGATCTTGCCAGTGTTCTCTGACTCGATAGCCACGAGCTCGTCGGCGTGCTGCTCGAGCACATCAGCGATCTTGAGCAACGCCAGACTGCGCTGGCTTGGCGTGGTGCGACGCCATGACTCGAAGGCCTTGGCCGCGACCGTGACCGCGAGGTCGACGTCCTCAGCGCTAGAAACCGGCATCTCCGCGAAGGGCTGTCCCGTCGCGGGATTGAAGACCTCGGCGTACTTCGCGCTCTTCGGCGCAACGTAGTCGCCCCCGATGAAATTAGCCAGACGTCGCATTCCCACCCCTCCTAAATCGGTTGCCTACCTCGCAACACAAGAGACACTCTGCCAGATTGTGCGACCACGCGCAAGGTCATTTGTAAGAAATAAGTCATCACTTAGTAATTTCACGACGCATTCCGTCGCAATCTGT
>JAJZSM010000333.1 GCA_021849765.1 Actinomycetes bacterium
CCCGAAGAGTCCTTCATGAACGTTGCGGACTGTCAATGGCCAATTTCAAGTCCCCGCTGGTGGCCAGCAAAAGTCCCCACCCCTCAGGCGTGATTCACTTCCTTCGTGACGAGAATTGACCTCCTCTCGCTCGCGCCTCCTTCATCCGGAACGACTCGCCGCTGGTGACGACGACGACGCCGTGGTGGACGAGTCGATCGAGCAGGCTGACCGCCGTGTTGTGCTCGGGTAGGAACCGTCCCCACTCCTCGAAGGGCCAGTGTGAGGCGACGCCGAGGGCCCGGTGCTCGTAGGCGGCGGCGATGAGTCGAAAGAACAACTGCGCCCCGGTGTCGTCCATCGGCGCGAAGCCGATCTCGTCGATCAAGATGAGGTCCGCGCGCAACACCTGGTCGATGACCTTGCCGACCGAGTTGTCGGCGAGTCCTCGGTAGAGGGTCTCGATGAGGGCCGGCGCGGAGAAGTAGCGCACCTTGTGACCTGCGCTGACCGCCTCGTGGCCGAGGGCGACCAGGAGGTGGCTCTTGCCGGTGCCCGCCGGGCCCACCAGACAGAGGTTCTCCGCGGCACGAATCCACTCGAGGCTGGCGAGGTAGTCAAACGTCGCTCGTGGGACCGAGCTGGCCGCGACGTCGAACTCCTCGAGGGTCTTTGCCACCGGAAAGTTCGCGAGGGTGAGGCGAGCCTTCGCGTTGCTCGCGTCGCGCGAGGTGATCTCGGCTTCGAGCAGCGTGCGCAAGAACTCCTCGGGGCTCCAGCGCTGGGTCTTGGAGGTGACCAGCAACTCGGGCGCGATGTGACGGATTGCCGAGAGGCGAAGGCGGCGCAACGCGGCGTCGAGGTCGGGGGCGAGTGGCGGCGCCGTGGCACTCACGAGATTGCCTCCACCTGGTAGTCACGCAGGGAGCGAATCGTGACGACGGGCAGTTGGGTGATGAGTGGCGCGCCGGGCCCCGTGGGTCGCGCCACGCCGCTTCCCGCGAACAGGATCGACTGGACGTCGCTCGCGCGAAAGCGCCCGAACTCGATTCCTCGCTCTAGTGCGCGCACCAGCGCGTCGCGTCCGTGGGCGCGCTCGAGGCGCAACAGAGTCGCGAGGTCGCCCTTCAGCGAGGTCATCCCCGCGGCCGCCGCGCCCTTGATGAAGGACTCGGCGACGGGACCGAGGGCGCAAAAGGCCAGCTCGTCGGGGGTGCGGGGTCGCAGCGCCCGTCGGGGCTTGGCCCGCGGACCGCCGTAGTGGTCGTCGAGTATCGACGTCTCACCAGGGGCGACGATCAAGTGCTCGGCCAGGGTGACGCCGAGGTGACTGATCGTGAGATGTCCGCTGTCCACGCGCACCTCAACGACTTTGCCAATGTTCGTCGTCGGCACGCTGTAGCGAGCGCTGGCGAAGCGCACGCAGCTGAGGTGATCGACGGTGCGATGGATCACCTTGCCCGTGTTCGCGCGCAGTTGGGGCAGTGGCCCAAGCAGCTCGCGCTCGACGTCGAGACGCGTTGAGGGAACGGCGCAGATCTCCGAGTGCGTCGCCGCGTTCACCTCGTCCATCCAGTCACGCGCCACGTCGTTGGCGCGACGAAGATCGCGCGCGTCAAGCTCACCTGGAATCATGAGGTCGCTCTTGACGTAACCCACGAGGTTCTCGACGAGGCCCTTGGAGGCCGGGTCGGCCGCTTCGCAAAAGTCTGGGCGAAAGCCGTAGTGCGTGGCGAGTCGCACGTAGTCGGGGCTGGGGATCACCACGTTGGCGACGACACCGCCCTTCAGGCATCCCATCCGATCAGCGAGCACGGTCTTGGGCACGCCGCCCAAGTACTCGAAGCAGGCACACAGTGCCGCGAGGGTCGTCTCGGAGCGCTCGTTGTCGGCGAAGTAGATGAAGCGCACGCGACTCCAGGCGAGCACCGCGCAAAAGACGTGCAAGGTGCCGATCGCACCCCAGTCGATGGCGAGTACGTCGCCGGGCTCCCACACGCCCGGTCGACGACCGCGGTGGTTGTCGATGCGCCACTTGCGTTTCTCCTCGGCGACGAGGCGGCGAAAGTTTCGATCCGAGCCGGCGTAGCCGGCGGCGCGAGCGGCGGGCAGCAGACGTTTGGCGCTGATGCGCCCCTTGGTCTTGTCCACCCTCTCGGCGACGAGGTCGGCCACGACGTCGTAGTTGTGCGGCGTCGCCGCGGGCTCGTTGCGCTGGGCTGCTTCGACGATGCGCTTGACCGTCTTGGGCGTGGTCGAGCAGATGTCGGCCGCCGCCCGGAAGGAGCCGACGTCTCGATAAGCAGAAATGATGTCCATGCGTTCCCTAACTGATTTCATTGAGGTGTCTCCTGGTCGGTGATGTGGTTGGTGTGGAACCACCACGGTCATCGACCAGGGGGCACTGCGGTTGGATACTCAATGAGGGGTGGGGACTTTTGTTGGCCACCAGTGGGGACTTTTCGTGGCCACCAGCGGGGACCTCAATTGGCCACCAGCGGATACTTTCTCATGGCCATGGACATACTCAAGATCGACAAGACATAGATC
>JAJZSM010000334.1 GCA_021849765.1 Actinomycetes bacterium
CCGATCTCAGTCGCGCGAGCGGCAGGTGGTCCTCGCGTCGAGCGTCGCGGTGCCGCTCGACCTCGTGGGCGAGGAGGCCGAGCGCCGGCGATACGTGCTGCTCGGTCGTCGTCCAGGCCCCGCCCACGAGGGCGGTGGCGTCGAAGAGCCCAGCGCCTCGCCGCCGGAAGTAAGCGCGGGGTGTCGCGTCAGCGTGCACGAGGCTCTCCCTTCTCGTCGTGCCGGCGCGCCTGAGCAGTTCCCGGACCCGCCGCCGCGACGACGGAGGTCGCGGGGCTAGGCGCCAACGGGTCCGTCGTCGAAGTCAGCACGCTCCATCTTCACGCACGACGGGCCACGTCGACGACCACAAGACGTGCCAGAGCCGAGGGATAGCCTCGTCGTATCGGGGTTCCGCGAGGGATCTCCGAGCCCAGATTGGGGACCCGTGACGACCAGTGATGCAGCGGCGTTGAAACATCAAGTGGGCGCGGACGCCGCCATCGCGGCGCGTGCCGTGCACGCGGCGCCGTTCTACGCGATGGCCTTCGAACAGCAGGCCGTCGACCTCGAGGCTCGAGGCGAGCACGTCGTGCGATTCAACCTTGGTGAGCCCGACTTTGGCGCGCCGGCCGCCGTGCGCGCGGCCATGCGTGACGTGATGGACGGCCGAGCGCTGTCCTACACACCGGCGCTGGGCATTCGGGCCCTGCGCGAGGCGATCGCGGGCTTCTACTGGGACCGTCACGGCGTTCGCGTCGACCCCGCGCGGGTCGTCGTGACCTCGGGGGCGTCTTCGGCTCTGTTGCTCGCCGTCGCGGCGACCGTCGACGTGGGCAGCGACGTGATCATGGCCGACCCCTCGTATCCGTGCAATCGACAGTTGGTCGAATCCTTCGGGGGCCGCGTCGTGTCGGTCGACACCACCGCAGCGACTCGGTTTCAGCTCAACCGAAGGCTCGTCGAGGATGCGTGGACGAACGACACACGGGCGGTCATGATCGCCAGCCCGTCCAATCCGACCGGGACCTCGATCGCCCCCACCGAGCTGGCGGCGATCTGCGAACTGGCGCGTGATCGTGGCGCGTGGCCGCTCGTCGACGAGATCTACCTGAACCTCGCCGACCCCGACGCGAACGGCGTCTCGCCGCGAAGCGTCCTTTCGTACGACCCCGACGCGATCGTGATAAACAGCTTCTCCAAGTACTTCGGCATGACGGGATGGCGCCTCGGTTGGTGCATCGTGCCCGAGGTGCTCGTTGGGGCCATCGAGCGTCTGGCGATGAACTACTTCCTGTGCGCCTCGTCACCCGCGCAGCAGGCGGCGATCACGTGCTTTTCGCCCGAGGCGTTGGCTGAATGCGAGGACCGCCGCGTCGAGTTCGTCGCGCGCCGCGCGATCGTATTGGCCGAGCTCGCCCGAATTGGTTTGCCGGTCTCAGTCGAGCCCGACGGCGCGTTCTACGTCTACGTCGACGTGAGTGGGACCGGTCTTGGCGCCTGGGAGTTCTGCGAGCGTGCCCTGCATGAGGCGCACGTGGCCATCACGCCGGGCCGTGACTTCGCCACCAACACCGCTGACACCCACGTACGAATCTCCTACGCCACGTCGCGCGACGAACTTCGTGACGGCCTGGCGCGACTCGGCGACTTCGCCGACGGGCTTCGCACGACGCGCAGAGCGTCGTGACGCGAGGGTCGAGACGTCGGCGCGCGGCGACGCGATCACGAGGCGAGCGACGCAATCCCTTCGACGGGTTCACCAACGCCCGTGGCGTAACCGTGACCCAGTGACTGGTTCGAAGGGCGTGCTGGTGCCGGGGCGTTGATGCGGCGGGTGCGGGTCGTCCCACGTTGCCGGACCGGTAGTCGCTGGGCCGCGACGACCCGCGACGCAGTCGTGACTGGTGCGTCGCGCCATTGCCGCGCCCGAGCTCGCTCGCCGTGGCAACCGCGTGGAATTCTCTCGCGTTGGCGCAACGAGAACGTAAAAGCCGCCGTTCGCGGGCCACCCCGTCCGTAAGTTCGAAATCGGACAGGGAGGCAGTCGTGCAAGACATCGCGTACATTGCAGCAACCATCGGATTCTTCGTCTTGATGGAACTGCTGGCGCGCGGATGCGAGCGCCTGATTCACACCGATTCCGACGAGGTGTCCGAGGCCCGGCGATGAACGTTGACGACGTGATCTCCTTGGTGGTTGCCGTGGCGACCGCGGCCTATCTCGTCTACGCCCTGCTCTTCCCGGAGCGGTTCTCGTGACCGTGAATGACGCCGTGCAATTCTTAGTGGTCGTCGTCACCCTTGCCGTGACGGTCCCGATCATGGGCGCCTACATGGCGCGTGTCTACTCGGGGGCGCCGTCACGCCTGGAGCGCATCTACCGGCCCGTGGAGGGGCTGATCTACCGGCTGAGCGGTGTGGATCCCGAATCCGAGCAGACGTGGCGCGGCTACGTCACGAGCCTGCTGGCGTTCTCGGCGGTCTCGGTGCTGGTGCTCTACGGGATCCAGCGGCTCCAGGCGTGGCTGCCGATCAATCCTGG
>JAJZSM010000335.1 GCA_021849765.1 Actinomycetes bacterium
TCGGTAATGATGCCCTTGGTTGTCAATGGCCAATTCCCAGTCCCCGCTGGTGGCCAGCAAAAGTCCCCACCCCTCAGGCGTGATTCACTTCTTTCTTGACGAGAACTGACCTCCTCTCGCTCGAGCTTCTTTCATCCGGAACGACTCACCGCTCGTGACGACAACGATGCCGTGATGGACGAGTCGATCAAGCAGGCTGACCGCGGTGTTGTGCTCGGGCAGGAACCGTCCCCACTCCTCAAAGGGCCAGTGCGAGGCGACACCGAGGGCCCGGTGCTCGTAGGCGGCGGCGACGAGTCGAAAGAAGAGCTGGGCCCCGGTGTCGTCCATCGGAGCGAATCCGATCTCGTCAATCAAGATCAAGTCCGCGCGCAGCACCTGGTCGATCACCTTGCCGACCGAGTTGTCGGCGAGTCCCCGGTAGAGGGTCTCGATGAGGGCGGGCGCGCTGAAGTAGCGCACCTTGTAACCGTGCTCGACGGCCTCGTGACCGAGGGCCACCAAGAGGTGGCTCTTGCCGGTGCCGGCCGGTCCGACGAGACAGAGGTTCTCCGCGGCCCGGATCCACTCGAGGCCCGTGAGGTAGTCGAACGTCGCTCGTGGGATCGAGCTCTGGGCGACGTCGAACTCCTCCAGGGTCTTGGCGAGAGGAAAGTCCGCGAGCTTGAGGCGTGCCTTCGCGTTGCTCGCGTCGCGCGAGGCGATCTCGGCCTCTAAGAGCGTGCGCAAGAACTCCTCGGGGCTCCAGCGCTGGGTCTTGGAGGTGACCAAGAGGTCGGGTGCGAGCTGACGGATCGCTGAGAGGCGAAGGCGCCGCAGCGCCGCCTCCAGGTCGGGGGCCAGTGGGGCTGGGCTCGAGCTCACGAGTTGATCTCCATCGCGTAGTCCTCGAGCGAGCGACTCGCGACGACGGGCAACTGGGTGATGAGCGTCGTGCCGGCGCGCGTGGGTCGGGCCACACCTTGGCCGGCGAGCAGTATCGAGGCGACGTCGCTCGCGCGGAAGCGTCGAAACTCGAGCGCTCGCTCGAGTGCTCGCAAGAGGGCGTCTCGACCGTGCGCGCGCTCGAGGCGCAACAGCACCGAGAGGTCACCCTTGAGAGAGGTCACCCCCGAGGCGGCCGCGCCCTTGATGAAGAACTCGGCCACCGGACCGAGTTCGCAGAACGCCACTTCGTCGGGGGTGCGGGGTCGCAGTGCGCGTCGCGGCTTCGGCCGCGGACCACCGTAGTGGTCGTCGAGTATCGAGGTCTCACCAGGAGCGACGACCGCGTGTTGGGCGATGGTGACGCCGAGGTGGCTGACCGTCAGGTGCCCGTCGCCGACGCGCACCTCGACCGCTGCGCCGATGTGCTTCGTCGGCACCGAGTAGCGCGCCGAGGCGTAACGAACGCAGCTGAGCCGGTCGACGGTGCGATAGAGGACCTTGCCGAACGCGGCGCGTAGTTGCGGCAGTGACCCGAGCAGTTCGCGCTCGACCTCGAGTCGCTCGGCGGGCACCGCGCAGATCTCGGAGTGCTCGAGCGTGTTCACGTCCTCCATCCAGTCGCGCGCCAGCTCGTTGGCGCGTTTGAGATCGCGCGCGTCGAGCTCCTCGGGGATCATGAGGTCGCTCTTGGCGTAGCCGACGAGGTTCTCGACGAGGCCCTTGCTGGCCGGATCGGCCGCTTCGCAGAAGTCCGGGTTGAAACCGTAGTGGGTAGCGAGGCGCACGTAGTCGGGACTCGGAATCACCACGTTGGCGACGACACCCGCCTTCAAGCACCCCATCCGGTCGGCCAGCACCGTCTTGGGCACGCCACCCAAGTACTCGAAGCACGCGGCGAGGGCGGCGAGCGTCGTCTCGGACCTCTCGTTGTCGGCGAAGTAGATGAAGCGGATCCGACTCCAGGCGAGCACCGCGCAGAACACGTGCAGGGCGCCGACCTGGCCCCAGTCGATGGCGAGTACGTCACCGGGCTCCCACACGCCGGGTCGACGTCCGCGGTGGTGATCGACGTGCCACTTGCGCTTCTCGTCAGCGACGAGACGGCGAAAGTTGCGATCCGAACCGGTGTAGCCGGCCGCTCGAGCAATCGGCAAGAGCCGCTTGGCGGTGATGCGGCCCTTCGTCTTCTCCACCCGTTGGGCGACGAGCTCGACGACGTTGTCGTAGTTGTGTGGGGTCTCGACGGGCTCGTTGGGCGCCTTCGCCGCCTCAACGATTCGTTTGACGGTCTTGGGTGTGGTCGAACAGATGTCGGCCGCCGCTCGATAGGAGCCGACCTCTCGATAAGCAGAAATGATGTCCATGCGTTCCCTAACTGATTTCATTGAGGTGTCTCCTGGTCGGTGATGTGGTTGGTGTGGAACCACCACGGTCATCGACCAGGGGGCACTGCGGTTGGATGCTCAATGAGGGGTGGGGACTTTTGCTGGCCACCAGCGGGGACTTTTCGTGGCCACCAGCGGGGACCTCACTTGGCCACCAGCGGATACTTTCTCATGGCCACGGACAACGTGACCCCATTAGGGCGAGAC
>JAJZSM010000336.1 GCA_021849765.1 Actinomycetes bacterium
TGCGCCCGATCAACGTCTCACGCGTGCCCCCGACGAGTTGGACCACCGATTCGTTGCAGTCGACGATCACGCCGCGTTTATCGAACAGCACGACACCGACCGACGTCGTCGCAAGGAACTCGCTCTCACTCAGTAACGAGCGCAGCGGACCGGCAAACCGGTCGCTGGCGTGAAACTCGCTCATGAGTCCCTCCTCGACCGTCGGACCGGCCACCGAAGTCAGCATACGGTCAGCCCATCGAGTGCGTCTGATTTACCCGGGTGGCACCCTTACGCGTACACTCGGCTTCGGGCTCGTCACGGGAGGTTGTCATGGCCGAATTGGTGGTTGGTGCGACCGATCTGACCCTTCGACTGACGAGCGCCGAGAAGGTCGAGGGCCTCCACGGGGACCTGCGCGTGCCACTCACCGCGATCACCGGTGTCGAGGTGCTCGATGACGCTCACGGCGCGGCTGACTTCGTGGGGATCAAAGCCGGCACCCGCATCCCGCGGGTCATCGAGGTCGCCTCGGTCCACGGGGTGACGCGCACGATGTTCGCGGCCGTGCACCACGACACCCCACGCGGGGTACGCGTCTCATTGCGCGACCAGCCCTACGACGAGTGGATTGTCGGGTGTTCTGACCCCGAGGCGGTGGCCGCGAGCATCCCGCGGTCCAGCTGAGCGGCGCCATCGAGGCGTCGTCACGTCACCTGCGATACGGTGGGCACGGCTCGCGCACGACGGCGCCGAGGGACTGCGAGATGCGATGGCCCGGAACCCGTTTCTACAGGTATCGGTCACCCTGTTCGCCGCGGTGGCCTGCCTCACGCTCACCGTCCTCGACGGCGCCTCGCCTGGCGCCGCCGGCACCCTGCACCCGATCGTGCCACCGCACAACCCGCCAGCCAACGTGAAGCCGGTGAGCTCGAATTTCGTCACCGACCTGAATTCCGCGCGAACCGGTCTCGAGGGCCTCGCGCCGCTCCAGTTGAACTGGGCGCGGTTCTACCGACTCTCAATCGCCGAGCAACTCTTCGCGCTCGCCAACATCGACCGCGTCAGCCGTGGGCTCAACGCCGCGGTCGCCCTGACCGCATCACTCGACGCCCAGTCGCAGATCGGTGCCCAGCGCCAAGAGGACCCGATGCCGACCATCACCTCGATGCGTCAGAACCAGTACCTGAACTACTCGAGCAACTGGGCCCAAAGCCCCGCTTTCACGCAGGCGTCGTTGTTCACCCAGTTCTTCTGGATGTACGACGACGGTCCTGCGCCGTACTGGCTCGGGCGCAACGTCGACTGCGCAACGGCCCGATCCTCGGGCTGCTGGGGCCACCGCGACGGCATCTTGGCTCCCGAACCGGTCCAGTACGTGAGCAGCAACCAGAACTGCGCGAGCACGCTCTACATGGGCGCGGCGAGCGCGCGAATGTCCTGGGGGCTATCGAACGCCGAGGCCTTCGCCGACGCCACGTGTCCCGAAGCAGCGGGGATCGTCGCCACGTGGCCGGAAGTGGCCACGACTCTCCAGCTCAGGCCGGGCGAGTCGGGCTTCCTCGCCACACAAGAGACCTTCGCACCGGCAAGCGGGATTCCCGTCGCTCTCGCTAGTGACACCGCTCACGTCTGGGCGCTGGTGGACCAGCCGCGCGGGGTCGGGGTCGTTCGCGAGTGGTCGGCGGCGAGCGGCGCCCTGGTTCGCCAGGTCGCGCTGTCCAACGGTCCACTCGCGATCACCGACGACGGAACGAACCTCTGGGTGCTCGCGACGCGCACCGACGCGGCGGTCGAGATCAGTGCGGCGACCGGCGCAGTCCTCGCTTCAGTGCCCGTCGGCCAGAACCCCCAAGGAATAGCCAGCGCCGGCGGCCTGGTGTGGGTGTCCAACTACCAAGACGGCACCGTGACCGAGATCGACGCCGCGTCGGGTCAGGTCGTCGCGACCGTCACCCTCCCCTCGCCATCGGGCAACGCCACCATTCCCACCGCGATCGCCAGTGACCCGACGCACGCGTGGGTGGCCGTCGATGGCCCGGCGATCGACGAGATAGACACGGCCGGCAACGTCGTTGCGACTATCCCCGTCACCGAGACGCCCTCACTGCTCGTCGATGACGGGACCGACTTATGGATGAGCGATCTCTACCACCGGATCACAGGGCTCAACGAGGCGACCGGCGCCGTAGGCGCGTCGGCGACGACGGCGCGCGTGCCCTCGGCACTGGCCGCCTGCGCTGGCCAGCTCGTCGTCGTTGACGGTGCGACGACCGTCTACGCGATTCATTCAGGCACGACCCCTACGCTCGGCGCGCCCGCACATCGCCCGTCGCTCGCGAGTTGGTTCGGGCCCGCGACGTGCACCGGGTCGACGCTCTGGCTCGGTGACCAATGGAACCTGAGCGTCGACCGGGTGTCGACCACTTCGTTATGAACTCGCGCCCGGTCGCTTAGGCGATATAGAACGTCTTAACGTTCGTGAACTCGCGGATGCCCTGGGCCGACAGTTCGCGTCCGTATCAGATC
>JAJZSM010000017.1 GCA_021849765.1 Actinomycetes bacterium
TCTCCAGTCCCTCGCCAGTGCCCGGGCCTGACCGTCACGCCACCCAGGTCGGCCAGCCCGCCGGGAGAATCCCCGCCGGCCCGTAGGGCTGGACGAGTCCCGGTCTAGCGCCGAGGACGTCGAGCAGCGCGCTGAAGTTGAGCCCGTAGGCGGTCGAGTTCTTGCCGTTGAACTGGGCGAAACCTGCGGCGTAGCCCGCGCGACCGCTGTCGCGCGCCCACCCGGTCTCGAGACAGGTCTTCGCGTCGTGCAGGACGCCGACGACGGTCCCGGGGTTCACACGTTCACCGATCGAGACGGCCGGCGTGACGTTCTCGGCGATGTAGACAACGTGACCGGCGGCTGGTCCGTCGCTCAGGCGATACGAGATGAACACCCCGCTCGGCCAGCTCGGGTCGTAGAGGTTGGTGACGACGCCGTCACCGAGGGCGTAGATCGGCCCCGAACCGCAGTAGTCCACGCCCTGGTCAATCTCCTGGGGCACGAGCGAGGTCAGCGCGCGCAACGGGTTGTAGTACCCCTGGCGCGGCGTGAGGTCGAGCGCGAGGTAGTACCCCCCGGTGGCGACAGCGCTCGCGACCCCGCTCACCGTCGCACCGAAGGCGACCTTCGACGCGTTGTCGGAGACGGCGATCGCCCTCGCAGAGAAGGCGTCCACCTCGCCGTTGGCGCGTGCGACGAGGTAGCCCGCAGACGTCGCGGCGATGCCGGCCGTCGCGACACCGTCGTAGTGGCCGTGGACGAGAGCGAGCGGTGAGCCGTAGAGCGGCGCGTCAAAGGCAAAGACGCCGCCGGTCGACGTGGCGATCCAGTAGCCGCCGGTCGCGGGGTCGAGCGCGATGCTGACCGCGACGACCGGCGCGGTCGTACCGTAGTGGAGCCGCCCCGCGAGTGACCCGTGGCGCGGTGCGGCGAACGCGTTGACCGCGCCGTTGGCACGAAGCACGTAATAGCCCGATCCGTTCGTAGCGCTCGCGATGGCGACGGCCGCCGGGTACTGGCCCCAGCCGCCCGACGGGATGTGCGGCTCGCCTCGAAAGGGGGCGTGGAACGCACCCACGACGCCGTTCGAGCAGATGATCCAGTACCCACCGGTCGCGGGGTCGAGCGCGATCCCCGTCGCGGTGACGTCGACGGGCAGTGATCCAGCGGTGAACGATCCGTAGTCGGCGACACCGTAGTCGCTCACCGTCCCGTCGCTTCGAAGCACGTAGTACCCGCGCCCACCGGGCCCGGGGGCGATCGCGACGACCGCGGGGCTGGTCGGCGTCGGCGAGCCTCGATACGGGGCGCTCACCGCCACGACCGTCGCAGGCGCCACGGCCGCAGCCGTCGCAGTGAGCGGTGGCGCGAGCGAACCCGCTGCGAGCAGTGCGCCCGCGGCCGCTGCGTACCAGCGCCGGCGTGGAGTGACCCGTGGGATTCTGCGCGTGGGGCAACGAGCGGGTCGTTCGTCGGTGAAACGCTGCACACACCATCCTCCCACGGCGTTGCAACGGGTATCGCGCGATCGGCGGTCTCGGTTGGCTCGAGCGGGCATCTCCGCTAGGTTGCACGAAGAAGAGCAGTAACGGCTGTGCACGGGCGACAAGGGGGAACGACGTGTCGGGCGATTCGGTCTACGACCTCGAGACGACGCTGCAGACGAGTGGCGTCGGTCAGGCGACCCCCATGGGCTGGGTCCTCTTCGACAACGACCTCGTGGTGCTCGACTGTAATCACGCGGCCACCGTGCTGCTCACGACGACCCGCGACGAGTTCGTCGGCTACGCGCTCGACTCCCTGCCTTGGCGGGCCGAGGACGAGCACGGGGTCCCGCTCGCCGCCGACGCCGACCCCACGCGCATCACGGGCCGCACCGGCCAATCGGTCTTCGGCACGACAATCGGGCTATCCGTTCAGGACAAGACCTTCCGCTGGCTCTCGGTTAACACCTACCCCGCGATGGTCGACGGCGTCCAGGTCGGTGTGCTTGCCTCCTATTACGACATCACCGAGCTCATCCAGAACCGCCGTAACTTGGAGGTCGCCCTCGCGGTCTTCCGCATCGTCACGGTCGTCGAATCCGAGACCGAGTATTTCGAGGCGCTTTGTGAGACCCTGCACACCAAGGGTCGCTACGCGGTCGTGTTCATCACCGAAGGCGTCGGCCGGGCGACCAAGATCCGCTACGCCTCGGGCATGATTGACGCACTCGAGCGGGCGATGGCCGAACTCGCGACGTCGAACAAGACCGGTTCCGGCCTCACCGGTACCGCAGCACAGACTGGCGTCACACAAGTCGCCAATACTACGGATCTGCCGCTCATGCGCGAGTGGGCGAACCAGATGGAGACAATAGGGCTGCGCTCAGCGATCGCCCTTCCCTTCACCGCCCACGAACAACGTCTCGTGCTGAACGTCTTCTCCAACCACGAGAACGAGTTCGACGACTGGACGATCCAGGGGCTTCACGCCGTGGTCTACGAGATCGAGTTCGACCTGTCCCACGTACGTTCCGTCCAACGCCTCAATGAAGCCCTGACCGGTACGTTGCGGGCACTCACGTCGATGAGCGAACTACGCGACCCCTACACAGCCGGGCATCAGCGCCACGTCGCCGAGCTCAGCGTCGCCATCGCCCTCGAACTCGGCGAGCCCCGGCGCGTCGCCGAGATGATCGGCCAGGCGGCCGAGGTCCACGACATCGGCAAGATGTCGATCCCCGCCGAGATCCTCACTCGACCCGGCAAGCTCAACCCCCTCGAGTTCGAGCTCATGCGCAAGCACCCCGCCACCGGTGGCGACATCATGACCGAGAGCGGCCTACCGAGCCCGATCCCCGAGGTCGCACACCAGCACCACGAGCGCCTCGACGGTTCGGGCTACCCCGACGGCCTGCGCGCCGACGCGATTACCCGACCGGCGCGCATCGTTGCAGTGGCCGATGTCGTCGAGGCGATGTCCCACCACCGCCCGTACCGGTCGTCACTCGGTATCGACGAGGCCCTCGCCGAAATCGCGCGCGGCGCCGGAACGCTCTACGACGCCGACGTCGTCAACGCCTGTCACCGAGTCTTCGCGGCGGGTTTCGAGTTCCAGAGCGCAAAATCGACCGCCTGACCCTTCGGCGGCGTCGGACTGGCGCCGAAACTTGGCTGGACTCAGGTCGTGCGCACGACGATGGTGAAGCTGAGCAGTCGGCTCGGTATCAGGCACTGGGGATAACAGGTCGGGTTGCCCGTCGCGGTGATGACGGCCACACCCGGGTGACGGGCTTCGAGCAAGGTCACGCCCAGGGGCGTGGGGATGGGGAGGATCGAGAGGACCGAAGGATCACTCGTGTGAACCGAGCCCCAGTGCAACACACCGGCCGTCGGCAAGACCACCGAGACCCGCTCACCGACAGCAACGGTGTAGCGTCGCCCGGCGTTGGCGACACCGAGCACGAGGGCGCGTGCGCGCACCAACGCGAACGAGATCCACGCACTAAGTCCCTGGAGAGAGACCGTGAACCGGTAACGACCCGCGGGGACCAACTGGTCCGGCGTGCCGCTGCGCTGGTCCCATGTGAATCGTTGGCGCGCTGTCGCGCCGGCCGCGAGGATCCGCTGCACGAGGAAGTCGGCACACGGGCTCGGCGCCCCACCCGCCCAGCACGAGCCCCAGACGGTGGCGCCGGCGGCGTTGGTGACGCGATAGGTCGGCGACGTCGGCCCGACCGCGTAGGAACAGGCCGTCGCGGCGCGGTTGTGCAACGAGACGGTGACGCGCACCGGCGTGGCGGGCAGATAGCGCGCGTGGTCGATCGCGGCGGTAATCGTCGCAAGAGCGCTCGAGCACGGCGTCACGCCAGCGCTGGCGGCCGGCGCCGGCGTGGCAAACGGAGTCACACCGCCCAGTGACCCGACGAACGAGACCGCGACCAGCACGACACCGATTCCCACCCGCTGCACGCTGCGCATCACGGCCTCCCTATCCCATACTGTCCGCTCCGGTCCCCCGCGTACAGACCATCAGCCGGTTTCCCTTGGCCGTTGCACATTCATCGGTGCCCGAGACCACCGGCACCGCCAAACTTCGGGTTGATCGGCGGCACCAGACCGCGCGGACTTTCTTCCTCCCTGGTCACGACGCACTGGTGAACTCGCGACATCGAGTCTCACAGGCTCTTCACAGACATTTCTGCAGGTCTCAACATCTTCGAAAATTAGCGTCGGACTATTGGATTTCCCGTGCGCCCCGTCGGACGGCCGACTACTGGAAGTGAGGAATCGAGATGACCTTCAGCGTCAGCGTGCTACTCGCCGTCCTAGCCATCGCCGCCTTCGCCGGTCCGCTCATCGGCGAGCTCGTGGGCGTCCCCAGCGCCGTGGTGGAGCTCGTCGCAGGTATCGGACTCGCCTTCGTGGTCCCAAAAGACCTCACCACGAGCACCGGCGTCGTGGCCACCCTCGGCGGCCTCGGCTTCTTGATCCTCATGTTCCTCGTCGGATTGGAGTTCGACTTTCGAACCATCGGTCGGACCTCGCGCGCCAACGCCTCCTTCGGCGTCGGGCTCTTCGCCGTCTCACTCTTCGCGTCCTCACTGCTGATCGGTCACCTCGCGGGAGCGTCCGCGATGTGGGTGCTCGCGGGGGCCGCCACCTCGGTCGGGGTGACGGTGCCGATCCTGCACGTCCACGGGTGGATGGGTGAACGCTTCGCGAACGACGTCCTGATGGTCGGCACCGGTGCCGAGATCGTCTACCTCGTCGTATTGAACGCGGTGAGCGTGGCGAGCAAGCACGACTCGTTGGCGACGACGCTGCTCTTGGGATCGCGGTCGATCGTGTTGATCGTCTTCACGATCGTCGCCCTCAGCCTCTTCAGCCGAGCCCGCCGGCGGGTCCCGCGCCACTTCCACCGGTGGTTCCTGCGCAACGACCCGGTCGAGGTCGGCCTGCGAGGGACCTTCGCCCTGCTCTTCGTGGTGGTGGCTTTCGCTGGGCTCGACCACATCCCCACCGTGCTCGGCGCGCTGCTCGCGGGGGTGATCTTCCGCGCGGTGATGGGCAACGCGAAGGCGATCGCCTCTCGGATCACGAGCCTCGCGAACGCCTTCTTCATCCCGTTGTTCTTCCTCACCGTGGGGTTGCAGACACCGCTTCGATCCGACATCGTGACACTCATGCCCATCATCGCGATGGTGCTCGTGGCGATCAGCGTGCCCCGTCTCATCGTCGCGCCCTACTTACGCCACCGCGGGTACTCGTGGCGCCTCTCGTTCGCGGGCAGCACCTCACTGATGGCGCCGCTCACCTTGTTGATCGCGACGGCAGAGATCGGTCGAAGCAGTGGCCTGCTCAGCTCACGCAACTACGGCGCGCTCGTCGTGACCGCCGCGCTGTCGGCCATCATCTTCCCGGTGATCACCAAGCGACTCTTGCCGTATCGAAGTGAGGAGATCGAGGCGACGACGGCGACCGACGAATCCGTCACCGCGGACGAGTGAGAGCGAGGCGTCACCACAACCAACCCGATGTGGCTGACTCCGCTGAACGCCTGTCATCGCGATGGCCGCGTCCGGCACAAGGCGAGGTTGGTGTGGGACACGACGTCGATACTTGGCTTGCCCGGACGTGCGCGACGAACCCGCTGTGGCTCGAAGTTCTAGAAGCCGGCAATCCCGTTCGGCGTACCCACGCCAGTCGGGCCGTTGTACGAGCCACTACCGCCAGATATTGAAAGGCTGTCGGACGCGTTGCATAGGTAGTTGCCACACGACCCGTTCGAACCGCTCGACACCGGGTTGAAACCCGACGTCACGCCATAGAGGTGCTCCGCAGCCGCGGACGAACTCGCCGACACGCCCGCCAAAGCATAGATAGAGGCGATGATCGGTGACGCGACGCTCGTCCCACCGAAGACCAACCAACCAGGCTCATGGAAGCTGTCGTAGACCGCGACACCTGTGTTCGGATCGGCGACAGCCGCGGTGTCCGCCACCGTTCGACCTTGGCACAAGGACGTGCTCGGCTGCCACGTCGGAATCGGCTCGTAGGCCGAGCAGCCCGAACCTGTACCCGACCACACCATCTGAGACCAACCTGTCGATGCCGACCCAGTGAGCGTGGTCCCACCGACGGCGGTGACTTCGGGCGATGCGGCGGGATACTCGACACCGTAACCGTTGTCACCGGCGCTGACCGTTATCGGAACTCCTTGGGTGTAGTAGCTGTCATACGACTGCTCGCCCGAAAACTCCGCCGCTCCGTAACTGTTCGAGATGGCGTTAGCATGCTTCGCCGCGTACGCCACTGCGGTCCCAAGGTCAGTGATGCTGGCCGAGTTGGCTTCAACTAGCAGGATATTGCAATTCGGACATATAGCCGAAACCATGTCAAGGTCAAGCGAGATCTCCTCGGACCACGAACTGCTGTTCCTCGGCAAAGTCGTCCCGCCATATTGATTGACCTGGGTGAAACAACTCGTACACGTTGGCAAATGGAATTCAGTTCGATAAGTGTTGAGGTCGTTCTGGGCATTCGGGTCGTTGTACGCGTCAACGATTGCGACGGTCTCACCATTGCCATTCTTTGAAGACGCCGAGGTCAAGTTATACGCCGACTGGAGGTCAACCGGGGCATAGCCCGCTGGAATCCCACCGCCACCGCCACCGCCGTGACCTTTGCCGGATCCCTTTCCACTGTCCCCGACCGAACTATGCGTTCCGCGCCAGTTCACCGAGGGGTTGAGAAGTTGGATAGCGTCGCAGTGGGCGACGCCCGCCGCGGCCGCCGGCAGACAGACCGGCGCATACTTACCGGCACTACCGGCACCAGATCCGGACGACGCGACCGTCGGCACGAAGGTAAACGCGGTGACTGCGAGTGCCGCCGCCCCCATGAGTCTGTACATTCGCATGACGCCTCCTCGCTGGCGTTGGCATTGCTCGCTGCGCCGACCGCGCCGTCGTTCCATCAACGCTGAGATGATCGTAGGTCGCGACCCGACATAATTCCAGGACTTTTCTTCGAGCGAGCCGGCGGCTGCGACCACCTGCTGGAAACCTTGTACGCCTGACTACCCCCGACCTCAGCCCACGCCAAAGCCCGCTGGTCAATCATCGGCAGACGGCGAGTCCGTCACCTTCGCCGCGAGGGCCACGAAACCCGCGTCCTCGCTCGCACCGTCTCGCGCGGCCTCGAAGTACGGCTCCTCTGAAGGTGGTTGAAACAAGGTCGAACGCCGGCCGATAACGGTGAAGCCCTCGTCTGACAAGAGTCCGACGAGTTCGTCGACGGTGTAGAAGCGGGCGTCGCGGTAGAACGGGTTGCCCGCTCGCCCCATCGTCCCATATCGCTGTCCCCACGTGCTGTTGCGAGGAACGACAGCGAGGATGAGCCGACCGCCAGGACGAAGCACGCGACGCAACTCTCGCAAGACGATCGTGGGGTCCTCCACGAAACAAAGCGTGGCAACGAGCACGACCGCGCAAAAGGCCTGCTGCGCGAACGGCAGTTGCTCGCCCGAGCCGCAGACGACGCGTAGGCCCCGGCGACCGGCGTACTCGAGTGGCGAGAACGCGACGTCGACGCCGAACTCGACATCGAGTGCAGCGGCGAATCGACCGGTGCCGACACCGACCTCGAGACGAGGATGGCCGGTGCTGTGAAGCAACGGGCCAAGTGCCGCCACCTCAAGGTCAAAGAGCAACCGACCCACCGGTGCGTCGTACCAGGCGTCATAACGATCGGTCAAGGTCTCGAATGGTGCCGCAACGGAACGAGCGCGTTGGGTCATGAGCCCGTCATCGTCGACGTTTCCCGGTGTCGGTCGCGATCGAGTCGGGCACTTCTCATCACCAACACCTCGAACTCGCCGTGTTCGCTAGGTAGACGACCGCGACATTCGGACACGACTCGACACTATCGACGCGCTCGTCGCCACGGTTACTCCTCGTCTCACGATCGTCGAAGCGATCCGATCACCGGCCAGCAACGTGACGGACAGTCCCGTAACCTCCGATTCCTCGTTACCGTCGCACGAGGACACCCATTATGAGGCGCGACACGTAGCGTTCGATCGGGTCTCGACGATCGCACCATGGCGGCGACCTAGCTGTCGACGAACCACCCCTCAGACACCATTGCTTCGCTGAGTGGTCACCCGTAGTGTGGGCCCAAGTTGCGCCGGAACGTTCGAGGGATCGGAGAACCGTGAAGTTCCTCTATTTCGTCTGTCGAGATGCGAGCATTCCGGCCCAGCCCGGCGAGATTTCCGGCGCGGTCGACATCTGGTTAGCTGACGTTGTAGCGCGCCACGTCCTGCTCGAGGGCCAACCGCTCGCGCCGCCATCGACGGCCGTGACGGTCCGAGTGCGAGACGGCAGAGTGTTCGACGAGGCCGGACCCTTCGCCGAAGCAAGCGAACATATCGTCGGGTTCGACATCGTCGAGTGTCCGAGCATGGAGGACGCGGTCGCCGGGGCCCGTCGCCACCCCATGGCACCCTTTGGTGCCATCGAAGTTCGAGCCTTCGACGAGTAGGACATGCATCGGCGTCGTTCGACATCCGCCGACTCCGCGCACTTTGGCCAAACGAGTCGCCTCAGTACCCATCGGGTAGACGTGACGGCCTCGGCGACGTGCGGTCGGTCGCGATGGCAGTAAGGAGCAGTGCGCTGAAGGGTGGTGTTCAGTGGGAATGGCTAGATGGCGACTAGTCATGGCGACAAGCATGCTCGGCGCCCTGAGTGCCCTTGGCCCCGTGGGTACCGGCGGTGTCGGCGACTCTCACGGGACTGACCCCCGGCACCGTCTACCACGCTGACCTCGTCGCGACGAACAGCGCGGGCACGGTCACCTCGGGCGATCTGCGCTTCACCACCGCCGCGAGTAGCACGACGACGACGCCCGGTCCGCCGCCCCCACCGACCGTGGCCACCCAGTCCCTCGAGACCGTGGCAGTGGCGAACCCCGCCGGCGCGTTCGACTCGCTCAACGTCGTCTCGTGCGTCGCGCCGTCGTTCTGCGTTGCGGTCGGCTTCGATGGTCACGGTACGAGTCAGGTCGCACCGCTCATCGAGCGTTGATCGGGTTCGTCCTTCACCGTCGTGACGTCTCCGGCGACGCCCAGTGCCGCCTTGAACGGCGTCGCCGTTCGAGCGCATCCAACTGCCTCGCCCTCGGGTGCGTAGGACTTAACACCTACACCGAGCACTGGAAGGGTCATGCATGGCGGACGGTGGCGACACCGAGCCCGCGAACCTCGGGCAATGACATATTGAACGGCGTAGCCCGCCCAACGAGCGCCCGCTGCTAGGCCGTCGGCCTGCGAAACGGGGGCACTCCGGCGCTCGCCGCACTCGTCGAACACTGGAACGGTCACGCGTGGCGAGTCGTTTCTTCACCTAGCCCCGCGGGGTCGGAGTTGGCGGGGATCAGCTGTGCGACCGCGAACGACTGCTGGGCGGTCAACGCTGACGCCGCGACATCGTCCAGTGCCGCGCGACCGTGGAGCGAACAGTGGAACGCACGAGGTTGGCGTGTCCAATCAATGCCAGGAACCTCCGGCGAAGCACTTGCGGTGACGTGTGATCGCTCCGACTCCTGTTGGGCCGCGACCACCGTGCGCGAAGTGTCCGTGCTCGAGTCGCGACGCGGGTCCTGGCAGCGCGTCACCGCCCCGCCGCGGGCGAGTTTGGACGCACCCACGTGCGCCTCAACGTAGGACTACTGTGCCGTCGGTGGCGACGGTGCCATGTGGAACGGGCGATCGTGGTCGGTGGCCACGGTCACAACGAATGGGGGTGTGTTACTGGGCGTCTCGTGTCTCACCACAGACCGCTGCGTGGCGGTCGACGTGACCGGTACGGCAATCACGACACAGCGCGCGACCGCCGTGGCAACGCGACCGTGGCGATCGAACCGCGTCGGATCGCACGGGCGGCGTCGCTCAATCACGCCGTTGGCGAGGCGGGACGAGCAGGAAAGCCCGGACCGCGTGGGCTCAGTGACAGGTGACGAACGGCGCCGTCCATCGCAGGGCATCGTCACGTGAGGCGACCTCGATCACGATCGCCAGCTCTTCCTCGGAGAAGTCCATCGCGCCCTCATTGAACGAGATCAAGTACTTCGTCAACGCTGAACCTTTCCAGACCCTCGAACGATCGGAGCTCGCATTTGCCCAGGATGGGTCAACGGCACC
This sequence comes from Actinomycetes bacterium, assembly GCA_021849765.1. The sequence goes on from JAJZSM010000017.1 coordinate 10,171, forward strand.
ACGGCCGGTGGATCTCACTCAACGCGGCGCAGTTGGAGTGCCACGCTACGGATCACGAACGACGCGAGGAACACCGGCAGGGCGCTCTTGCCGGTACACCGAAAGGCGATCGTTTGACCGTCGGCGACGTCGATGGTGCGGCGCCGACTCGACTTGCGGCCGTCACGGACCTGTAGGGTGTGCCGCCCTGGTTCGATGGGAATCAATGTCGAGTGATTCATCGACACCGTCCCCACGCACGCGCCATCGACGAGGATGTCGTAGGTGCCGCGGCGCAACTCGATGCCGATCGCCTTATGCGTCATCTTCAGTGTTGCGGTCATCGCGCTCTCCACTAGCTTGCGGGCGATGAGTCGTGCGACGCCTCACCCGCCCCTCATTCGCACCGTACCGCACCGGCGAACCGGACGAGACAGACAGCGGATACGGGCGACGACTCCCAGCTCTTCGTTAAAAACCGGGACCATCGTAGGTCGGCGCGAGTTCGTTCACCCTGAACGAAGGGGTCCAAATCCGTCGATAGCGCGCCCGAGATTGCGAACCCTTTACCAGCCCGCCGCCGTCACGTACGATGGCGCAAGGGGAAGGGGCATGCATATGGGTAGTCGGGCGATGCGCGTGTCGACGCGTCTGGCGGTCCAACTCGTGGCGGTCAGCGTGCTCGTCATCGGTGCCGTAACCCCGGCGGTCGCGGCTCGACCAGGCCACGGCGGCAGCGGTGGCAGCACCGGAAGTGATGGCTCGACCACGACGGGCGCTGACGTCTCCTACCCCCAGTGCGGTACCACCCTTCCATCATTCGCCTTCGGTATCGTCGGCGTGAACGACGGTCTCGCCAACAACCTCAACCCCTGCCTCGGTCCGTCGTCGTCATATCCGAGCTACACCCAGAGCGAGCTGTACTGGGCGGTCACGGCATCGACCGGCTTGACCAGTCCGTCCACACAACCAAAGGCATCGCTCTACGTGAATACCGCCGACCCGGGGAACATGTACAACGGAAAGCCGATCGCCGACTGGCCGACGTCTGGAACCAACACAGACGGGACGTGCACCACGACCACCGTGACGTCGCGCGGTCACACCTATACGGTCGGTGCGAACTCTGACGCGTGCGCCTGGGAGTACGGCTACAACAAGGCCACGCAGGACGCCACCTGGCTGACGGACGCCGCCGACGCCATTGACAACCAGATGGCCTCAGCTGTGCCTACTTCGCCCTCGAGTTACCCGTGGTGGCTCGACGTCGAGACCGGTAACACCTGGCAGTCCGACACGTCAATGAACGTCGCCGACCTCCAGGGAATGGTGGCCGGCCTGCAGAATGATGGCGCGACCTCGATTGGTGCCTACTCGACCGCGTCACAGTGGAACAGCATCACCGGTGGGACGACGTCGACACTGAGGGCCGGGTCGCTCTACGGAATCCCGAACTGGATTCCTGGCGCGACGACCCAATCTCAAGCGGAGTCGAACTGCACGCTGTCCTCGTTCACCGGTGGCTCCGTCGTGGTAACGCAGTGGACCGGGAGCCCGGACAACGACTGGGCCTGCCTACCCGCCTAATGCAGAAGCGAGCTTCGGCGTGCGTCACCGCGCCTTCGCCCAATCATTCTCTGCCGTATCAGGCGAAGTCTGTTCGGTCGAATTGCGATCTCAGCCACTCGACGAAGTCGGATTCCACCCGTTGCGGTGCGGGCTGACACACAGCCGCGGGAATACCACTGACGGACACGATGCACCATTGACAACAGAGCACGCAAATGGTCGCCGATCGAACCACGCCCAGTGAATGATACGCATCGCTAGTCGCGAGCGACTCTTGTGCTCAGTGGTTGTCAACCAGTCGCCGACGCAGGAAGTTCGTGATCGCGAGGCTCATGACGATGTCGGCTCCGACGAGCATCTCGCCTCGGGTACGTACAAGACCCCGGTCGGGTTTGGACACCGAGGGTCGAGTCTCGAGGATCGTGGTCCGCAGTCGAAGTTGGTCGCCCGGTCGCACCGGCGCGGTCCAACGCAATTCATCAAAGCCCGGAGACCCCAGACTTGCGACATGCGAGAGGAAGTGGTCAGCGAAGAGCCGCATGAAGAGGGCATTCGTATGGAAGCCGCTCGCGACGAGACCGCCGAAAGGGCCGGTGCGCGCGTAGACCGGGTCCACGTGGAAGGGCTGGGGATCGAAGTCTCGCGCGAAGTCGATGATCTCATCATCGGTCACGCTCACATGACCGTATTCGTAGACATCCCCCTCGTGATAGTCATCGAAGTAGCGGTCATCGATTGGCACGGCGAAATCAGCGTCGCTCAGCGTTCGGGTCGTGGGTCGTCGTTCGGGGATGATCACGGCCACCAGTTTCGCACGGGAACATTCGCGGACGCTACACAAATCGGTCGAAATGGCCGGTTCCACTGCGACGCAAGCCCTCGTCTTGTCGAACCGTAACTTGACGAGCGAGATTCTGGGGTCAGGGTATTTACCCCCGGAAGACAGCACCACTCGCGCGACGCCCGCCGTTCCGTTCGTCCATCATGATCCCTCCAACGGCGCACTGCAGTGGAGTGACGTTTGTACGGCCAGACGAGACGACAAGGGATTCTGTCAGCGATAAGCCGTCACGCACCGTCGCAACGGTATCGGAGGACCCAGGGACGCGACGTCAACTTCGACACTTCAGGAGTCGGTGGTCCGGCGCCACCTTCATCCTCGAACTCCGAGACGTTCCAGATTAGAAGTGGTGTGCACGAGCATTGCATTGCGTCGCTGTTCGCCCGACAGGAGATCCGAGGACCCTCGCGGTTGGCAACCGACCCTTTCGAGTCGAGGACGGCCCAGTCGGCCAGGAGATTGCCGTGCCGCTATGACGCTCGGGCAGGTTGTTCGCCAACACTGAGTCGAGCGCGACGATGTCCTGATCGACCATGAGCCAGCGACCCCGTCCTAGATCGTTTCCGCAAATCGCCCGCGGTCACTGGTCACCCATGACCGCCGCGAACTTGATTTCCCTGTCCGGCCGCGAGCTCACAATCGACATCCGTACACCAACCCGGGACCTAGGAAACGTTGGGCGACTCCTGGGAAGTCGACCTTCGATCCACTTCCCCATCCGATGTCGC
>JAJZSM010000018.1 GCA_021849765.1 Actinomycetes bacterium
GTGGGGCGTCGCGAAAGTCTTGTGCAGGTTCATGTGCACGATGTCAAAGCCCATGTCACCGGGTCGCACGACGCCGAGGATGGCGTTCAGGTTCGCGCCGTCGTAGTACAGCAAGCCCCCGACGTCGTGGACCGCCTCGGCGATCTCGACGATCTGCTCCTCGAAGAGCCCGACGGTGTTGGGGTTGGTGAGCATGATCCCCGCGACGTCGGGACCGAGCGCCGCGCGCAACGCGTCCAGGTCGACGAGGCCGCGATCGTTAGACGGCACCGTCGTCACCTGGTACCCGCCGAGGGTCACCGAAGCCGGGTTCGTGCCGTGCGAGGAGTCCGGGATGATCACGCGACGCCGCTCGTTGCCGTTGGCGTGATGAAAGGCGCGCATCAGCAGCAGCCCGGTCAGCTCCCCCGCCGCGCCCGCGGCCGGCTGCAGGGTCGCTGCCGCCATGCCAGTGATCGCACACAGGCGCTCCTCGAGGGTCACGAGCAGTTCGAGCCAACCCTGGACCATGGCCGCGGGCGCACCGGGGTGCACCGAAGCGAGTCCCGGGTCGGACGCGACCGCGTCGCAGAACTTCGGGTTGTACTTCATGGTGCAAGATCCCAGCGGGTACGCACCCAGGTCGACCGAGAACTGGCGGTGCGTGAGGCGCGTCACGTGGCCCACGAGGTCGCGTTCGGCGAGATCGGCGGTCACGAGGGGTTCGGGGTTGAGGTGACTCGCGGGCACCATCGACTCAAGCGCGCGTGGGGCGATCCCGGTAGTGCGCAGCTGGGCCGCCGAGCGGCCTCGCACGGAGAGCTCGAACATCGTCGGCTCGACCTCGTGGCCCATCAAGGGGATCGAGGCCGCACGGCCCCCGGGTTGTGCCGCCGTCATCACCGAACCGCCTTTCGAAGTGACTCAACGTAAGCATCGAGTTCCAGTTGGGTCCGCCGTTCCGTGACCGCCACGAGCAGGACAGTGGATGGGTCGTGCGCGATCGACGGGTCGAGCCCGCCAGTCAAGGACGAGACCGACAGACCCGCGAGGATCCCGTCGGCCGCCATCGTCGCGATGACCTCGTCGGCCGGGCGCGTCAGCCGTACGGCGAACTCGCGTAGGAACGGGGCCGTGACCAGTGGCTCCACTCCCTCAATGGCGGTGACCGCGTCAAAGAGCGCGTGCGCCCCAGTGGCGCTCGCCACCGCGACCTGACGCAGTCCCGCGGTGCCGAGCCAGCCGAGCTGGATCGCCGCGGTGACAGCCATCAAGGTCTGGTTCGTGCAGACGTTCGAGGTCGCCTTCTCGCGACGGATGTCCTGTTCGCGGGCGCGAAGGGTCGTCACGAAGGCCCGCCGGCCGTTGGTGTCAAGGGTCTCCCCCACGATTCGCCCGGGCAGACGTCGAACGTGCTCGGCGGCCACGGCGAAGAGTCCGAGGTAGGGGCCACCGAAAGACAGGGCCGTGCCGAAAGGCTGACCCTCACCGACGTAAACATCGGCACCCCAGTCCCCCGCTGTGCGTAGGACGCCCGCGGCGACCGGGTCCCCGGCCACCACGAAGAGACCGCCCAGTCGCGTCGCGTTCGCGCGCGCCGCCGCCATGTCCTCGAGCACGCCGAGATAGTTCGGGTAGGCGACCACGACCGCAGCCGCCTCATCGACGTCCACGCCCGACCAATCGGTCACGCCGTCCACGAGCGGCACCTCGATCACGTGGTGGCCGGTGCCTCGGGCAAAGGTGCGCACCACGGCGCGCCAGTGCGGGTGCACCCCGGACGAGACGAGCATCGTGGAGCGGCCTGTCGAGCCGCCGGCTAGGTTGAGCGCCTCGACGAGCGCGGTCGCACCGTCATAGAGCGACGCGTTGGCCACGGGCAGCCCGCTCAGCCGCGACACCAGCGTCTGATACTCGAACAATGCCTGAAGGACCCCTTGGGCGACCTCGGGCTGATAGGGCGTGTAGGCCGTCACGAACTCGCTTCGAGAGGCCAGGGCCTTGACGACATTGGGCACCTCGTGGTCGTAGGCCCCACCCCCGGCGAAGCAGATCATCTGACTCGCGGTAGCACGATTGGCCCGCGTGAACTGTGCGAACTGGTCGGCGACGTCGGGCTCGAAACGGCCTTCGGGCAGACCGGTGGCCCCGGCGGCGAGCCGGATCGCGGCGGGTATGTGTGCGAAGAGGTCATCAAGAGTTTGAAGACCGAGAAAGGCGAGCATCGCCTCGACCTCGTCGTCGGTGTGCGGGAGGTAGTCGGCCACGTTAGGACGCCTTTCGAACGAAGGGAAGCGCGACGGTCGTCGCATCCACGCTGCGCCCGCGCAGTTCGACGGTGACGCGGCGGCCGACCTCGAGCACCTCGTCAGCCATCGCGAGGCCGATGCCGCGCTCGAGCACTGGTGAGTAGTTGCCCGACGTCAAGTGCCCAACGGTCCGTCCGTCGAGACGCGCCACACCACCCTCGCGCAGCGGCTGGCGACCATCGGCGATGACACCTGTGAGATGGTGAGCGACGCCGCGGGCCCGTTCCGCCTCGACGGCCGGACGTCCGCGGAAGGTCGGCTTGTCCCACCCGAGCACCCAACCCAGCCCCGCCTCGAGCGTCGTCGAGGACAGGGTGAGCTCGTGACCGTAGAGCGGCAGCGCGGCTTCGAGGCGCAACGTGTCGCGCGCGCCGAGTCCCGCCGGGGTCACCCCGGCCTCGATCAACGCGTACAGCAGGTCGCGGGCGACCTCATTGGGCACGCTCAACTCAAGTCCCGCCTCACCGGTGTAGCCGGTGCCGGCCACGCGTACCTCTACCCCGCGATAGTCGAAGCGCGCCACCCGAAATCGTCCGACCGAGGCGAATCGTTCGTCAACGGCGTGAACCCGCTCGCGCGCACGGGGGCCTTGGACCGCGAGGACGCAGCGCTCTGCCGTCACGTCGACGCCGGGCAGCGCCTCAGTGACGCCCGCGGTATTCGAGGCGTTCGGCATGACGTCGAACTCCTCGGAACTGACCCACCAGACGATGATGTCGTCCACGACGAACCCGTCGTCGTTCAAGAGGTGCGTGTACTGGGCACGACCCGGCTCGATCTTGGCCAGGTCGTTGGTGAGGGTCCCTTGGATAGCGTCGTACATACCCGGACCATCGCAGCGCACCGTCCCGAGATGGCTCACGTCAAAGACGACGGCGTCGCGTCGACAGGCCAGATGCTCGGCCACCGTGCCGGTCTGATACTGCAGGGGCATCGCCCAGCCGCCGAATGGGACGATCTTCGCTCCCAGTTCGACGTGGGTGTCATAGAGGAATGGGCGTCGGTCAGTCACGGGGCCAACTCTACGCCGCGACGTTGCCGAGGGTCCCAAGGGCGTGACGCCTGAGCAGCGCAACGAAGTCGCGTTGGTAGACGACCACGATCTCGAGCTCGGGATAGAGCGCGCGAAAGGCTCGGACCTTCTGGTTCTTCTTCGTGACTAGTCGTTGGTCCGACACCGTGAGCTCGACGAACAAGCGATGCTCGGGCAGGTAGAAGTCCGGGCGAAAGCCGCGCACCGCGCGACCGCTGTCGTCCCAGGCGAGGGGGAACTCCACGGGCTCGTAGCGCCAGGACACCCCGTAGAGCGTCATCAAATTCGCAAGAACCCGTTCGCTCGGGTGCGCGAAATCGACCATTGGTCGATCGAGGCACGACGGGTGACGACGCGACGCGCCGTCATCGGGGTCTTCGGACATCACGCCGAACGAGTCTCCCTCTCCGACGTCGTCTCTTGGACCGAGCTGATCGTGGTCGAGAGTTCGGCGACCACGCCACCCAGCGGAACGATATTGAAGACACCTTGGCCGCCGCGCAGCAGGTCGACGAGGTCGCCATCGCTGTGGGCGAGGACCGATCCGTGCTCGCTCAGCACAAGGCTCGCCGAGGCCAAGTCAGCGCCGAGGGCGCCACGAAGACACTCCACCGCCTGACGCGCCTTGGCGAGCGCGACACCGGCGTCTATAAGCGATTTGATCACCTTCACCTCGAGGACGTCGCCGTAGCTGTAGGCGCGCTTGGAACCGCTCCCCGTCGCCGGCGTAATCGACGGCGTCACCAATCCCGTCCTCGCCCAGTAGTCCAGCTGACGATAGGTGACCCCCGTCAGCCGACAGACCAGCGGACCACTGAATCCCGTCGTACGTTGCATCATTGCCGTCCCTCCCGACCGAGGCACCACCCAGCGTACCAGCACGGACTACACCCGTGTAGTTAGTCGTCCGTGCTACCCGACGAACAGGTCGGGACGCCCGAGGCTTGTAGTGGACGCCTCAGCGTTGAGCCGCGGTGGGATGCGTCCGGCGGCGCGCGCGGCGTACCCCGCGCGCACCGCGTCACGGATTGCCGTTGCCATCAGGACCGGGTCGAGCGCCCGGTTGATCGCCGACGCCGCGAGCACCCCGTCACAACCGAGCTCCATGGCCAGTGCTGCGTCCGAGGCCGTCCCGATCCCCGCGTCGAGTAGCACCGGGACCTCCACGCGCGAGGCGATCAGGGAGATCGCGTGCGGATTGCGGATCCCGAGTCCCGAGCCGATTGGCGATCCGAGGGGCATCACGGCCACGCAGCCCGCCTGCTCCAATCGCTGGGCCACGATCAGGTCATCTGAGGTGTAGGCCCAGACCTCGAAACCCCGGCGCACCAACTCCTCGGCGCCGCGCAACGTCTCGGTCGTGTCGGGCAGCAGGGTCACGTCATCGCCGATCACCTCGAGCTTGACCAAATTGGTCTCGAAGGCCTCGCGCGCAAGCTCGGCGACTTTCACCGCTTCGGCCGCGCTGTAACAACCCGCCGTGTTGGGCAACAAGGTGAAGCCGAGACCCATGAGCAACTCATAGATCGAGCCCTTCACCGACGGATCGACGCGGCGCAACGCGACCGTCGCAATGGACGAGCCGCTCGCCGACAGGGACTGCTCGAGCACCTCCATCGACCGGAATCCCCCGGTCCCGACGACCAGTCGTGAACTCGCACGAACTGTTCCGACCGCAAAGTCCTCATTCACCCCCCAATCGTACCCAGCGCGCGTGCGGGGCCACCACTGGTGCTCGACCGGGGAGCGGTGCCACCTCGATGTCGCCGGCGAGGACGTCGCCCGCCCCTCGATTACTAGGGTTGCTGCGTGGAACCACTCACCGCTCTCACCATCGCGGGTTCGGACTCCGGCGGAGGCGCCGGCATCCAGGCCGATCTTCGAACCTTCAGCGCGTTCAGCGTGCACGGCACGACAGCCATCACCGCGGTCACGGCCCAGAACACGCTCGCAGTGACGCGCGTCGCCGCGCTCGACCCCGAGGACGTACGCGCGCAGGTCGACGCCGTGCTCTCGGACTTCGCGGTCGATGCGGTCAAGACCGGCATGCTCGCCCAGCCCGCCACGGTGCTCCTCGTCGCCGAACTGGCCCGAGCGAGCCGCCTGGCCAACCTCGTCGTCGACCCGGTGCTCGTCTCGACGACTGGCCACGCGCTCATGGACGAGGGCGGCGTCGAGGCTTACCGCGACGCGCTGGTCCCCCATGCGATGCTGATCACGCCGAACCTACGCGAAGCGGCCGTGCTCGCTCGCATCGACGTGCGCGACGTCACGACCCTCGAGGACATGATCGAGCTCGCTCGAGGACTGCTCGCCCTCGGACCACGGGCGGTACTCGTGAAGGGCGGCCACTTGCGCACTAACTCATCGACCGAGTCTCACGCACCGGACGTCCTTCTAAACAAAGATGGCGTCACGGTTCTCGACGGCCCGCGGATCGAGACCTCCAACGACCACGGCACGGGCTGCTCGCTCGCCGCGGCCATCGCCGCCGGACTCGCCTACGGCCGACCACTGCCCGACGCGGTTCGTGACGCGAAGTCCTTCGTGCTCGCCGCGCTCACCTCGGCCGCTGACTGGCACCTCGGCCACGGGCACGGCCCCATCGACCACCTGGGGTGGAACGCGTGAGCGAACCGACGAAGCCACCACTCACGACGACGACCAGCATCCTGCCCGCAGCGATCATCATCGGCATCGCGGTCGTGACACTCGTGACCTTCATGATCGTGAACCTGGTCGCCAACCCAACGGTGACCACGAGCACCACCGAGGCCGTGGTCGTCGGGGGCCTCGCCACTGCACCCTCGAACGCACCGGTGGTGGGCTGCCACCAGAACGGCAGTCCACCGGGGAATATCGTCGGCGCCCTCGTGGTGCCAGTGCACACCGTGGACGTCGCGCCGATCCAGCACCTCAACGGCGGCGCCGGCGACTACGACTGCCTGGCGTCGCTCGCGACCACGGCCGACGCTGGATCCCTGCTCGGCTACTACCGGACCCATCTCGAGGCCGAGGGGTGGAACCTCTTCTCGAGTGGCTCGACCTCCGGCCCCCAACTCCTCTTCCAAAAGGCCGGTAGCGACACCTTCTACTGGGTGGTCGGCGTCACCGTGACCCATGCGTCGCACGGCACGGTGCGATGGACCTACCGCATTTATCAGAACTCGTCGGCGATTTAGGCGGCCTCGAGGACTCGTTCGGGCGCGCGTTGCTCGACGTCCACGAACGCCCACGACCACAGTGCCAGGTTGATCGGGTAGATGATGTAGCCGATTCGCGTCGCCGACGCACTCAGGATCACGAGCATGAACGCGATGCTCAAGACGCCGAGCAGCTTCGACAGGCTTAACGGCCAGTGCGCGCGGACGTAGCGCCACACGTAGTACGAGAGGATGAGGAGTGTCGCGGGCGCGAGCACGTGACCGAGTGGCGCCCACAACGTGGTGAGGATGTGGCCCGGCAGCGGCGAGGCGGCCGGCGAACGTACTCCGGCGATCCCGAGGGGGAAGGCGAAGACATTGGTCATGAATGCCCACGGCGCGCGCAGCACGAACGGCACGACCGTGACGGCCACAATCCCTACCACCATCGTCGCGACCGATCGCCAGGTCGAGCGACCACGAGCGTCGCGACAGACGAGCAACGCCCCGAGCGCGACCGGCCACGCCGTCAGTTTCATCGCTGCGGCGAGCCCGAAGCTCACTCCCGCGAGGTACCGCTCTCGTCGTTGCAGTCCGACGACCCCGAGCAGCAACAAGGCGAGGATGGGCATGTCGTCACCACCCGTCGAGAGGAAGAGCGCCCCCGTGGGCAACGCCACGAGCACCTGGGCGACGAGGATCTTCTTGCCCGGTGGTGCGCGCATCAAGGCGAGCGCCACGCCGAGCACGATGAGCGTCATCAGGGACATGATGATGCGTGCGTCGGTGAGCCCGAGGCCCTGGTGCGTCTCGGCTGACGGCAACCCGAAGACGCTCATGAGCGGGAAGTACGGGAAGAAGGACTCATAGGCCGGCAGGCCGCGCACGGCATTGACGATCCGCCCGTCGTGCAGATACGCGCGATACGGGTCCTTGCCCTTGGCGAGCAGGACCGCCGAGCGTTCGATCACCGACACCTCGGGCTGGGCAAAACCGACCCCGTGGTCGAGCTGGCGCCATCGGGCTTCGAGACCGAGTGGGACCGCGAGACTCCCGATCGAGACCAACACGAGCAACGCCACCCGAACGAGGGTCGGGCGCGACCAACGCCGATGGGACGCGAACAGGGCCGCGCCTGCGAGCACCGCGTAGGGTGCCGCGGCGAGGTAGCCCCAGTGCCATTGGGCGGCCTCGCGCGACGTCGAGGCGAGGCCCAGCGCGAAGACCGACGATGTCCCGTAGAGCCAGGCGTCACGGGTCAACTCGGGCATGGCGACCCACCACCTGACGAGACGGGTGCGCACGGTCACAAGGCGCGCCAACACGGGGTTGAGTCTACCGGTCGGCACCCGAAATCACCGGGAGGCCGACGGTTGTCGACGTATCGGTGACAGGGTCGGCGGCGGGACTGGACCCCGGAGGAATCGTACGATCAACGCCGTCGTCTCACGGGGGTACTCCTTTAGCACCGCGTGCGACGCCCCCGGCACGATCGCCAGCTGCGCCTCGGGGATGGCGCGATAGAGCGCGACGGTGTCCTCGAGTTTGGTCGAGTCGTCGTCGCCCGCCATCACGAGCGTCGCCACCGTGATCGACCCCAACTGGTCAGCGGTGAGGTGGGGCTCGCTCTGGAACAGCCGCATTGTCTTTTCGACCACGATGCGGGCGTGTTGCGCGCCATCGGGCGACCGGGTCGCGAAGTCGGCTGCCCACTCGTCGAACATCGGCCCCTCGGTCGAAAACGGTTCCGTCGGCTCGAGTCCCTCTGGGCTGGTGTTAGCCCCAACGGCCACGAGTCGGCCCACCAGGTCTGGGCGCCGCATGGCCACGAGCAGACCAACGATCGCACCGTCGCTGTGACCGATGAGGTGGGCCGGGCGACCCAACCACTCGAGAAACGCGATGGTCTCACGGGCCATCGCGTCATAGTGGAACGGTTCATCGGTGTCCGCAGTTCGGCCGTGTCCCCGTCGATCGAAGGCTGACACGCGATACGTGGCGCTCAAACGCCGACCGACCGTGCGTCGAAGGCTGGCGCTGCTGCTCAGTCCGCCGTGCAATAACACGACATCGTCGCCGCGTGTGCGCCCAACGGTCACCCACGTCGGATGTCCGTTGAGGTTCACAGTCGTCACCGGGTCATCGTAGGCGCGTTCGGCCTAGCCTGGTGCCGTGCAGGCCTTCACTATCACCGAATCGGACGGCGTCCTCGCGCTCGCCGCGCAGTCTGTCGAAGCGGCCCCCCGGGACCCCGATGACGTGCTCGTGCGCGTCGAGTTCAGCGGGGTCAACTACAAAGACGCCATGGTCGCGAGTCCCCACAGCCGCGTGCGACGCGTCACCTCGCTCGTCGGCGGCGTGGATGCTGCGGGCGTGATCGAGTCCTCGGCCGTGCCCGATCTGCCCAAGGGCACGCGAGTCGCGGTGCACGGAGGTGACCTCGGTGTCGCCCGCGACGGCGGCTTCGCGCAGTTCGTCTACGCCCCGCGTCGCTTCATCTCTCCCCTCCCCGAGGCGCTGTCCACGAGAGACGCCATGATCATCGGCACGGCGGGGGTCTCGGCAATGGCGAGCGTCCTCGCCCTCGAGGACCATGGCCTCGACCACGAGGGCGAAGTTCTCGTCACCGGCTCGACCGGGGGCGTCGGGTCGCTCGCGGTCACGATCCTCGCCGCGCGTGGCTACCGGGTCGTCGCATCCACCGGTTCGGATCACCTCACTGACTGGCTGCTCGAGCGCGGCGCCGCCCGCGTCATCAAGCGAGATCAGGTCGGTGACCGGCCCGATCGTGTGCTCGGCACGGAGCAGTGGCGTGGCGCCGTCGACTGCGTGGGTGGCGAGACGCTCAACCAGGTCTTGCGCTGCCTGCGCTACGGCGGCGCAGTGGCGGCCAGTGGACTCGTCGCGAGCGCCGACCTCGCCACGACGGTCTACCCCTTCATCACCCGAGGCGTCGCGCTGCTCGGCATCGACGTCGTCGAGGCGCCCGCCTCCACGCGCCAGCGGGTCTGGACGAGTCTCGCCGAGACGCTCTCGAGCGCCACGCTCGAACCGCTCGTGGACTCAGTCGTGGACCTCACGCACCTCGCCCAGGCGATCGACGCACTGAGAGATGGAAAGACCCGCGGCCGGATCCTGGTGGACCCGGCCGCGGGTTGAACCGCCCCCTCGAACTACTCGTCGGCGACGATGGAGCCGATGCGCTCACCGATGCTCGGGTCGCGCTTGACGAGGATTGCAGCGTAGATGACCGCGAGAATCACCGCGACCAACGCCATGTACGGGTACCAGTTGTACGGCGTGGGCTGACCGGGCTTGGCCAGGTAGTAAAGCGGCACCAAGATCGTGACGAGCCCGAGGACCGGAAGGACCCCGTGACGGAAGCCGTTGAAGAGGTCCGGGTGGTGCTTCTTGTAATAGAAGGGCAGCGCGAGGTTGCTCAAACCGTAGACCAGCAAGATGAGGATCGTGCCGAAGGTCGAGGACTCAAAGAAGAGGTTGCCCGCGCTCATGCCCGCTGACGCCCCATGTCCACCCAAGAGGTGGCCCAGTCCCCATACTCCAATGATCAACAACGTGCCCGCGAGAAAGAACAGCAGCGAGTTGACCGGGGTGCGCCGCTTCGCGTCGACCTTACCGATGAACTTGGGCAGCAGCCCCTCTCGACCCGCGTTGAAGATCAACCGTGCCTGTGAGTTGGTCCCCGCGATCAACGCACCGAGCGTCGAGGTCATGCCAGCGAGGAAGGCGAAGAACGCCGCCGCGCCGATGACGCCCTTGGCCACCGTGATAAACGGGATGGCGCTGCTGCTCAACTTGCCGATGTCACCCGAGAAACCGATCACCGTGGAGTACGCGAAGAGCAGGTAGCTCACCGACATGATCGCGACCGAGGTGAAAACGGCCTTGGGGACGTTCTTTCGCGGGTTGTCCGTCTCCTCGGCCAGTGCCGCGGAGTTCTCCCAACCGATGAAGAGGTAGATCGCGAGGGGGAAGCCCGCCGCGAGGCCTGAGAACCCGTGGGTGATGTTCTTGGGGTTGAACGGCGCGAGGTTGAGGTGACCGTGGAACTTGATCAACGCGGCCACGCTCACGACCACGAGCACCAGCATCTCGAAGGCGAAGAAGAAGCCCGCGAGCTTCGTTGACACCGAGATGCCCCGGATCATCATGAACGCGGCGAAGGCGAGAAAGAGCACTGTCCAGATCCCCCACGGCACGCTCTCAAGACCCGAGACGTTGTAGTTCTGCAAGAGGATCTGGAAGAACCCGCCCACGATGCCGACCACTGACGCCATGGCGGCGATGTAGCCGACTCCGGTGAGCAGCGCAGTCGTCACGCCCGTTCGCGCACCGAACGTCTTGCCAACGAAGGTGATGAACCCACCGGTCGAAGGCATCACCTTGGTGAACTCCGACAGGGTGTTCGCGAGGAAGGCGATCGCGATACCGGCCGCGAGGATGGTTAAGGGAGACGCGACACCTGCCGTGTAAGCGAGAAAGCCGAAGCCGAAGAAGAAACTCATCGCCGGGCCGATGTTCGCCATCGTCGCAGCGGCGATATCAATCGGACCTAGGACACCACGATGCAATCGCTCGTGGCCATCTTCCAATGTGGGGATCTTCGCCCCCAATAGTTCCGACGAAACCGACTCGTCCATAAACCCTCCTACACCTTGCGCGCGCACCCTTGCGCACTAGCGCTGCCAGCAGCGCGTCCCTGAAACGTAGTAGAAGTCAAGCGCATCACTATGCATTGTTGAACGAAATTTCTAAAAAATCTTTGCCCAAGGGCCGAAGCCCCAACTTCGGTCGCAGTTACCAATCGGTAACACGACCCCTGCAGCGGGGCAACGCTAGTAGAACGGGCTCGCGACCAACGTGCCGTGGTTGCAGGGCTGGATCGGATAGGTCAACGAGATCGAGGTCGTCGAGGTTCCGACGCCGGTTCCCACGAGTACGACAGCGGCCGTCGGACAGGTCGTCTCGGTCCCCGTGGTCACGTCATTGAAGGCGACCGAGAAGCTCGTCTTCGAACCCTCCTGCAAGGTCAAGGTCGTCGGTGCGTGGTTCGCGGCCGGGGTGAGGAAGTTGGCGGGGTTACCCGACGAGGGGACCTCAACGGTGCGCTCGGGCAACGTCACCCCCGCCCGATTCTCGAGGCCGAGCAATGGCCAGCCCTTGAGCGTGCACGAACCAGGTGTGGTCTTGGTAAGCGTGAAGGACGTGTAGATGGTCCCCGCGGCCCCTTGGCTCAACCCCGCACTCCCGGCGAAGTCAGAGCCGGCGCACGTCGAGCCGTTGGCGGACGCGACCGAGGTTGTCGTGGTCGAGGGGGCGACCGTCGTCGTGGTCGACGTGCTCGTCGTCGTCGTGGTCGGCGTGGTCGTCGAGTGGTACCGACTGACCGTCACGATTGCGACGAAGGCGAAAAAGAGCGCCAACGAGATGAGCGCGCGCTTCACTCGTTGAAGTCTTCGGGCCGTACGTTGTCGAGGAACTGGCGCAGCTCGGCGACGAGTTCCGCCTCATCTTCCGGCTCGCCCACCACCTCGAAACCGTCCTCGAGATGCATCACCTTGCCCTCAGCGGCCATCAGTTCGTCACGAACGAGTATCGGCGCGCCGACTCGAAGCGCGAGTGCGACGGCGTCGCTCGGACGTGCACTCACGGCCACCTCGCGGCCGTCGCGCGTCAAACGAAGCGTTGCGAAGAAGGTGTTGTCGTCGAGGTCAGTGATCTCCACCGAAAAGACTCGCGCCCCGAGCGCCGTGATCACATGGCCCATCAGATCGTGGGACATGGGCCGCGGTGTCTCCACGTGCTGGAGCGCATAGGCGATCGCCGTGGCCTCGGGAGCGCCGATGAAGATCGGCAGCACGCGGTCGCCGCCCACCTCCTCGAGCAGCAGCAACGGCGTGGACGACCCGACGTCCACTCGAACGGCTCGAAGGACAACCTCAATCACACTTCCAGACTAGACCTCTGTGACGACGATGGGACGTCGCCGCAGGCCTAGCCGCCGAGGTACTCGCTGCGGGCGCGTTCGTAGAGCGCCGCGCGCAGCGTGGCCGCCTCGTCGGCGACGACCCTGGTCACTTGCGCCACCGCGTCACGGTCCATCATCGAGCCCGGTTGGCGAAGCGGCAACGTCCATTCGTCGACGATGCCGATCTCTCGTTCGACGACCCGGCGAAGCGTCGCGAGCCGTCGCGCGTCCACGCCCCGGGTGAGCAGAACGCCCGCAGCGTTTGCGACACGCACGTCGAGCGCGCTGAAGGCCGTCTCACGCCCCACGGTCTGTGGCGATACGAGTCCCGCCGCGATCATTTCATTGACCGCGGTCGCCTCGAGTCCGGTCACCGACAGGAACTCGGCCGTCGAGTAGTGCGTGGGTGTTGGGGTCTCGTCGACCGGGGGCGTCGAATCGCCCACCACCGAGAGCGCTGTGCGCTCCACGGGCGGCACTGACGCGCGCACCGACGGGACGGCCGCCTCACGAGCGGCCTGCCGGGTCACGCGAACTGCGGGCACGTCGTCAAGGAGACCCTGCTCGATGAGTCGTAGACGCACGACTCGAAGCGGCATGAACTCCTCGTTCGCGAGCCGGATCGCTTCACGCAGACAGGCGACGTCACGTTCCGAGTACAGCCGATAGCCCTTGCGACTACGGGCCGGCTGCACGAGTCCCTTGTCCTCGTAGTAGCGG